>NZ_VRVC01000287.1:0-879 GCF_008040005.1 Methylobacterium sp. WL19 | reverse complement strand
AGGCGATCTACCAGCGTGCGGCGGCGGCGGAAGAGTACGCCCGCTCCCTGGTGGTGGGCGGCGGCACGATGTTCGAGGAGATGGGCTTCCACTATGTCGGCCCGGTCGATGGCCATAACCTCGACCACCTGCTGCCGATCCTGAAGAACGTGCGCGATTCGGACCAGGGCCCGATCCTGCTCCACGTGGTGACGCAGAAGGGCAAGGGCTATGCCCCGGCCGAGGCGTCGGCCGACCGCTACCACGGGGTGGTGAAGTTCGACGTGCTGTCGGGCGTCCAGGCCAAGGCCAAGCCGAACGCGCCGGCCTATACCCGCGTCTTCGGCGAGAGCCTGATCAAGGCGGCGGATGCCGACGACAAGGTGGTGGCGATCACGGCGGCGATGCCGGGCGGCACCGGGATCGACCTGTTCGGCAAGGCGCATCCGGACCGGACCTTCGATGTGGGCATCGCCGAGCAGCATGCGGTGACGTTCGCGGGCGGTCTGGCGACGGAGGGCTACAAGCCGTTCGTGGCGATCTACTCGACCTTCCTGCAGCGGGCCTACGATCAGGTCGTGCACGACGTGGCGCTGCAGAACTTAGCTGTACGGTTCTGCCTCGACCGGGCGGGTCTGGTGGGTGCGGACGGGGCGACCCATGCGGGCGCGTTCGATCTTGCCTATCTGTGCTGCCTGCCGAACATGGTCGTGATGGCGGCCTCCGACGAGGCCGAACTGGTCCACATGGTGGCGACCCAGCATGCCCATGACAGCGGCCCGATCGCCCTGCGCTACCCGCGCGGCGAGGGGGTGGGCGTCGACCTGCCCGAGCGCGGCGTGCCGCTTCCCATCGGCAAGGGCCGGATCGTCAAGCGCCCCGAGGGGGCGCGGGTGGCGC
>NZ_VRVC01000286.1:0-879 GCF_008040005.1 Methylobacterium sp. WL19 | reverse complement strand
AGGCGATCTACCAGCGCGCGGCGGCGGCGGAAGAGTACGCCCGCTCCCTGGTGGTGGGCGGCGGCACGATGTTCGAGGAGATGGGCTTCCACTATGTCGGCCCGGTCGATGGCCATAACCTCGACCATCTCCTGCCGATCCTGAAGAACGTGCGCGATTCGGACCAGGGGCCGATCCTGCTCCATGTCGTGACCCAGAAGGGCAAGGGCTACGCCCCGGCCGAGGCTAGCGCCGACCGTTACCACGGGGTGGTGAAGTTCGACGTGCTGTCGGGCGTCCAGGCCAAGGCCAAGCCGAACGCGCCGGCCTATACCCGCGTCTTCGGCGAGAGCCTGATCAAGGCGGCCGATGCCGACGACAAGGTGGTGGCGATCACCGCCGCGATGCCGGGCGGCACCGGGATCGACCTGTTCGGCAAGGCGCATCCGGACCGGACCTTCGATGTGGGCATCGCCGAGCAGCATGCGGTGACGTTCGCGGGCGGCTTGGCGACGGAGGGCTACAAGCCGTTCGTGGCGATCTACTCGACCTTCCTGCAGCGGGCCTACGATCAGGTCGTGCACGACGTGGCGCTGCAGAACTTGGCCGTTCGGTTCTGCCTCGACCGGGCGGGTCTGGTGGGTGCGGACGGGGCGACCCATGCGGGCGCGTTCGATCTGGCTTATCTCTGCTGCCTGCCGAACATGGTCGTGATGGCGGCCTCCGACGAGGCCGAGCTGGTCCACATGGTGGCGACCCAGCATGCCCATGATAGCGGCCCGATCGCCCTGCGCTACCCGCGCGGCGAGGGGGTGGGCGTCGACCTGCCCGAGCGCGGCGTGCCGCTTCCCATCGGCAAGGGCCGGATCGTCAAGCGCCCCGAGGGGGCGCGGGTGGCGC
>NZ_VRVC01000285.1:0-886 GCF_008040005.1 Methylobacterium sp. WL19 | reverse complement strand
GCGCAGCGGCGACCGGGGCGGGGGCTTTCGGCGCGGGCTTCGGCTTCGGCTTGGGTTTGGGCTTCGCCGGCGCGTCGGAGGCGGCCGGTGCGTCCTGCTCCGGCGCGGCCTCCTGCGCCGACGCACCGTTCCAGGCGGTGATCGCGGCGAACGACATCACGCCGACCACGGGCAAAACATGTCTCCAACGCATCGAGCGGGCATCCGGCATTCGAACGAAATCAGACCTGCCGCCTAGCCCTCCCGGCCCGCGAGCGCAATGGACCCGCCGGCATCGCGATTCGTCGCCCACCGGCAATCCAACCCGGCCGTCCTTGCCGAATTTGCCCGCGAACCGCGTCTGCCCCGCTCGACCGCCCGGATCAGCGACGCCTGTCCTGGCCGCCCTGGTCGATGGCCGGCAGCTCGTTGGGGCCGAGCCCCATGACGACGGGCTGCTGCGTCGGCGTCTGGCCGCGCGCGCGGTTGGCGAGCGCCACGGTGAGCTTCTCGGCGGGTTCCGACTGCATCAGCGCCAGCACGTCGGCCATCTTGCGCGGATTCATCGCCAGGACGATGGGCACCAGCACGTCGAGGGAGAGGCGATCGAAGACGCGGGCGGCGTCCTTCGGTTTCATCGTCTCGTACATGGTGACGATGTTCTTCAGGCCCATCCTCTCGGCCTCGGCCTGCTGCGCGGCGGCGCCGTCGGGCCTGTCCTCGTTGCGCTTGAGATCCTTGACGCCCTCTTCGAGCTTGCGCTCGGCGGTTCCGAGCATCTGCTCGCGCAGGCTCAGGGTCTCGTCGCGCTGCTTGAGGGCGTCGCGCCGGGCCGAGAGCTTTTCGAGGATGGCGCGCTCGCTGGCCGGCATCGGCTCCGGGGGAGGCGGGGGGCGCGGCGCGGGCG
>NZ_VRVC01000284.1:0-899 GCF_008040005.1 Methylobacterium sp. WL19 | reverse complement strand
GGCCCGGGCCGCCCGGCGTCTGGACCGGCTCGCGCCCGAACAGGCAGCGGGCGTCCGCGCGGCCATCGGCTATCCCGTGACCGCCGAGGAGATGGCGGCACGTCCGGGTCTCGTCGACGAGTGGGCCGTCCTCGCCCATGCGGTGGAGGACGAGGACAAGCTCACCGCCCGCACCGTCTGGCTCGCCGGACGCACGAGTGGCGCCATGGCCCAGGTGGTCGATTACGGCACCTCCGGCTCGCCGCTGCCGCCGGTCCCGGCGGCGGGGCAGGATTTCTCGGGCGCGCTCGCCTTCCATCCCGGCGATCCGCCGCTCAGGGCCGTGTTTCGCGAGGGGCGTGCCGGACCGGCGCAGTCCGGCGCCCTGCCCGGCGCGACGAGCGTCGCCGAGGCCCTCGACGGTTTCGCCGAGGCCCTGGCGCGGGCGCCATGGATCGACCGCTGGCCGGTCAGGCTGTCCGGCCTGCGCCTCGGACATCTCGCGGATGGCGCCATGGGCGCGGGTGACGCCACCGGCTGTTTCACCCTCGCCGATTCCGCACATTTCCCCCCTCTGATGGCGGTGGCGGCGGGCGGCCCTGTCGATCTTTTCGGGCTCTATGACGGGTTCGCGCTCACGCCCGTGGCCATGGTGGCCGACGGCCACCTCTACGCCGTTCCCGCCCAGGATTCCCGGCCGATCCTGGTGAGGGCGGCCTGATGAGCCTCGACGCATCCGCCCCCGACGATTGGGAGTCGGCCCTCGTCTCCGTCCTGCTGGGGGCCGACAGCTCTCCCGCCCCCGCCGGGGGCGTATAAACAAAGGGCGCGGCCGCCGCCTGCGGACGGGGTTATAGAGGGGGGGGGCGGGTGATTTAAAAAAAAAATGGGGGGGGGGGGGGGGGGGGGGGGGGGGGGGG
>NZ_VRVC01000283.1:0-908 GCF_008040005.1 Methylobacterium sp. WL19 | reverse complement strand
GCGGCCGGGGGCGGTGGCGGGGTCGTGTCGGACATCGTCATGGGGGAGGGATGTCCCATCCCTCCCGTCCATCGTCAATCGAGGTACGCTCAATCTTTGCCCACCGACATCAGCAGCCGCTCGGTCTTGGCGTCCTCGATCCGGTTGACCATGCGGCGGCCCTCATGGACGTCGCGGATGGTCTTGGTGGCGGTGATGCAGGACTGGACCAGCATGATCGTGCCCATGGCGAGGTAGCCCTTGATCCAGATATCCATGGGCATGAAGAGGATGCCGAGGCCGACCATCGCCGCCGAGCCGATGAAGGACGCGTAGGTGAAGGTGACCCAGGCGCCGGAATGCTGAGTGGTCTCGTTGTTCATGGTCGTAATCCTCGATGTGAGAGAGTTGGGTTGCGTGAGTTCTGTTCAAGTCATCGGCGATGTTTTTGAAGGTCGATCGCCATGGATTTGGTGGTTCTGAAGGTTATTCCTCACCTCGACCTCATCCTGAGGTGCTGCGAAGCAGCCTCGAAGGAGGCCTTCAGTTAGAGCGAGCTTGCTGGAGGGCTCCTTCGAGGCCTCCGCTGCGCTCCGGCGCCTCAGGATGAGGTGGCGGGTGGGAGAATGGTGTTCCCCATGTCTTGATGCTCCCATGACCTGCCCAGACTCATCGAGTCCGCGTCACACCAACCTTCATGCAGCGCGCGCCTCGACCTTGCGCCGGAGGCGGTCGAGGACGGCGCCGCCGCTCGGGCGGGTGCTGGCGCCGAAACCTTCGCGCTCGAGCCGTTCGGCGATGGAAAGGCCCGGCTCGGTCTCGGCGAGCGCCGCTTCCGTGTCGGCGGCCTCGGTCTGGAGGGCGCGCAGTCGGCTCAAGGTCGCCTCGGCTTCCTTGAGTGTCGCCCGCTCGCTCGGGTTGGCCTGAAC
>NZ_VRVC01000282.1:0-966 GCF_008040005.1 Methylobacterium sp. WL19 | reverse complement strand
TCGTAGCTGCGCCCGGCGCTTCGCGCCGCGGCGGCCGAGGCGCTGCGGGCGGGCTGCTTGGTCTGTTGCTGCGCGGCCTTCGGCGAACCGAACGGGGCGATCGGCTCACGGTTGGGGCTGGTGAAATCGACGCCGGCCTGATCGGCGAGGGTCGGGCCGAGCTGCTCCTTGAGCACCTTGGTGCGGATCTCCTCGACGAGGCCCACTTCGAGGTCACCGAGCTGGAACGGGCCGAAGGACAGGCGGATCAGCCGGTTCACGGCCAGACCCAGGTGCTCGAGGATGCGCTTGACCTCGCGGTTCTTGCCTTCGCGCAGGCCCAGCGTCAGCCAGAGGTTGTCGCCCGAGGCCCGGTCGAGGACCGCGTCCACCGGGCCGTAATCCATGCCGTCGATGGTGACGCCCTTGCGCAGCTTGTCGAGCTCGGCCTGATTCGTGTCGCCATGCGCGCGGACGCGGTAGCGCCGCAGCCATCCGGTATCGGGATGGGCGATCACCTTGGCGAGGCCGCCATCGTTGGTGAGCAGCAGCAGGCCTTCGGTGTTGATGTCGAGGCGGCCGATGGCGACCACGCGCGGCAGGTCCTCGGGCAGGGCCTCGAAGACGGTCTGGCGCCCTTCCGGATCGCGTGCCGTGGTCACGAGGCCCCGCGGCTTGTGATAGATCCACAGCCGGGTCCGCTCGCGGGCGGGCAGGGGCTCACCGTCGACGGTGATCTCGTCCGCATCCGTCACGTTGATCGCCGGCGAGGTCAGCACCTTGCCGTTGAGGGTGACGCGGCCCTCGGCGATCATCACCTCGACGTCGCGGCGGGACGCGATGCCGGCGCGCGCGATGGCCTTGGCGATACGGTCGCCCTCGGGCGTCGCCGAATCGGAATCACCGGTGGCACCCGCCTCAGCGGCCTTGGCCGCCGGCCGCGGCAACGCCGCCTTGCGGCGCAGGGGGGCGTCGCCGCCCCTGGCG
>NZ_VRVC01000281.1:0-1011 GCF_008040005.1 Methylobacterium sp. WL19 | reverse complement strand
GCCGCCGCCTTCGCCGCTCCGAACCGATAGCCCGCTCGGACGACCGGGGCGCCGGCCGGGCGATGCGCCCGACGGCGCCGGGATCGGCGCCTCCTACAGAGCCTCAGTCAGCAAGGGCTGGACACATGTCACGGCAGACAACCCTCGGTTCCGACATCCTCGGCCGCCTGACGCCCTGGCTCGTGCCGGTGGCGATCATCGCCGGTTGGCAGGCCGCGGCCTCGACCGGCCTCGTCTCCACCCGTTTCATGCCCGCCCCCTCGGACGTGATCGCCGCGGGCTGGCAGGCGAGCAAGACCGGTGAACTCTGGACCAACCTCTGGATCAGCTTCCTGCGCGCGGCCGTCGGCTTCCTCATCGGCGGCAGCATCGGCTTCGCCCTCGGCCTCGCCAACGGCCTGTCGCAGCTTTCAGAGAAGCTCACCGACACGACCCTGCAGATGGTGCGCAACATCCCGCACCTGTCGCTGATCCCCCTGGTGATCCTGTGGTTCGGCATCGACGAGGAGGCCAAGCTCTTCCTCGTGGCCATCGGCGTGTTCTTCCCGATCTACGCCAATACCCTGCACGGCATCCGCTCGGTGGATCCGCAACTGGTGGAGATGGGCCGGGTCTACGGCATGTCGCCTACCACCCTGTTCCTGCGGGTGGTGCTGCCCGGGGCGCTGCCATCGATCTTCGTCGGCCTGCGCTACGCGCTCGGCATTATGTGGCTCACGCTCATCGTCGCCGAGACGATCTCGGCCTCGTCCGGCCTCGGCTACATGGCGATGCAGGCGCGCGAGTTCATGCTGGTGGACGTGGTGGTGCTGGCCATCGTCATCTACGCCCTCCTCGGCAAGATCGCCGACACCCTGACCCGGCTGCTGGAGCGTTCGTTCCTGGCCTGGAACCCGGCCTACCGGAACATCTGAGGGGCATCGCGACATGCCCCCGTTCTTCGATCAACCCCACGGACGACGTCCATGACCGCCTCCACCCTGCTGCGCGCGCCCGACGCCGCCCTCGCGC
>NZ_VRVC01000280.1:0-1056 GCF_008040005.1 Methylobacterium sp. WL19 | reverse complement strand
TGACCGGTGTCTGCGAACTGCCCGAGGGCACCGAGATGGTGATGCCCGGTGACAGCGTCACCATGGACGTCACCCTCATCGTCCCCGTCGCCATGGAAGAGAAGCTCCGCTTCGCCATCCGTGAAGGCGGTCGCACCGTCGGCGCAGGCGTCGTCGCAGCCATCAACGATTAAGTTCGGTACGCTCCTGCCGGGGCGCTTTTCTACCTACACCGCGTCACCCACGGATCGCCGCTGATCCGTGGGTGTTTTTTTTGCCTTCCATCATGAGGACCTCCACACGATGATGGTTTCCACCACCAACGAGATCGCTGGTTATCGTGTCGTTGCGCATCTCGGGATGGTCCGTGGCATCACGGTCCGCTCACGCAGCGTCATTGGGAACGTTGTCGGCGGGGTCCAGGCACTGTTCGGCGGTCGGATCGACGCCTACCTCTCTCTGGCCGAAACCGCTCGCCGGGAATCGTTCGAACACATGTGTGAACAGGCGGCAGCCGCCGGCGCCGATGCGATTGTGGGCATGCGCTACGATGCGACCGACATCATGGACGGCATCACCGAAGTCCTGGCCTATGGCACCGCAGTGAGAGTTGTTCGGGAATAGGCCAATGCCCCGCTTGTGCACCGGCTCGTTCCTGTATAGAGGAGCGGGGCGCGTAGGAGTGTAGCTCAACTGGTCAGAGCGCCGGTCTCCAAAACCGGAGGTTGCGGGTTCGAGTCCCTCCACTCCTGCCAGTGTTTCCTTGAGCGCAATGCCGGAACGGCCTCCTGTCGGGAGTGTCGAACCGGAGCGTGTTTCCCGCTCTCTGTCGATATGTCCGCGACGGTCGACAAGACCCGGGACTTGCGCTAGAGCGTTCGCACTCCGAGATCGGTGACTGTGTTCGGTGCGGGCTTCGACCAGAGCCTCCGCACCGGCCCGCTTTCCGGTCAGAGCCGATTTTCCCTGTTGTTGGCATCAATGGCATCGAACGAAGCAACGAAGAAGGCGGACCTGGCGCGCACCCCGCAGCGCGGATCCGCCACGCCGACGCCGCCTCGGGCGACCCCGCCCGTG
>NZ_VRVC01000279.1:0-1077 GCF_008040005.1 Methylobacterium sp. WL19 | reverse complement strand
ACCGCCGGCAGGTCGAACAGCCGGACGGCGAGGCCCGGCGTCGCCCGCATGGCCGCGCGCAGGAAAGCCCCCTCGCCGCCCCCCACATCCATCAGCAGGCGGTGCCGGTGCATGGGATAGGCGTCGAGGATGTCCTCGGCGATGAGGGATTGGGAGGCGGCCATGAGGGCCGAGTAGTCCGCCACCGCCTCGGCCGGGATCGCCGTGTCGCCGGCCGCTCCCGCATAGGGCCAATAGGCGGCGAGCCGGCTCGTGCCCCCCTCCCCGCGCAGGAGCGCCACCGGGTCGCGCAGATCCTCGTAGAGGAGCGCGTGGTGCTCGATCATCGCGGCGATGGAGGGATTGCCGATCAGCGCCGCGCCGAGATCGGCCAGGGCGAAGCGCCCGTCGGGCAGGCGCCGCAACAGTTCGAGCGAGGCGGCGGCGTCCAGCAGGCGCAACGCCCGCTCCGGCCTCAGGCAGGTCCGCTCGGCCAGGGCCTCGAGCCCGAGCGGGCCGGGGGCGAGGATCGCGAACAGGTCGAGCCTGATGCAGGCGAACAGGGTCTGCGAATAGACGAAGCCGGCGCAGAGATCGAATAGCGCGCGGGTGTTGCGCCGCGCGATCCCCCGCGTCAGCGGAAACGCGGCGGCCCAGCGCTGGAAGGCCGGATTGGCGATGGTGCGGTTGCGGAAGCCGAGCCAGCGCTCTTGCCAAGGCAGGGCTCGCTGTCGCCCTCCCCCCTCTGCGGGGGAGGGTGGCCCTCGCGTGAGCGAGGGTCGGGAGAGGGGAGCGCCATCTCCGGAGAGGTCGCCCCCTCTCCCGCGTGCTCCGCAGGCACCCTCCCCCGCAGAGGGGGGAGGGTTCATGATCGGCGTCGCGTCAGGCGCGGAATCGGCCCGCAACATCGGGGCAAGCCCCGCTCACGCCAATTCCCGCGCGAGGCTCGCCGGCAGGAACAGGCGCGTCTGCGCCTCGATCTCGGCGCGGAGTTGATCGGCGCCGGGGCAGGCGGGGATCACCTCCACGGCTTCCCGCACGAGGCGCTTGAGGCGCGCGAGCGCGCCGGCCATGCCGAGCAGGGCGGCGGCGTTGGGC
>NZ_VRVC01000278.1:0-1090 GCF_008040005.1 Methylobacterium sp. WL19 | reverse complement strand
GTGCGGGCGCCTGCGAGACGGCGGGAGCCTGGCGGCGTTCGCCCTCCGGCACCGTGATCCGGAAGGTGTAGGGCACCGTCGTTCCGTCGGGGAAGGTCACGGCGACGGACAGGGTATCGAGACCGGAGAAATCGGGCCGTGCGGTATAGAAGATCGACATCGAATCCTTCTTCACGTCCTCGCAGCCATCCACCTGCCGGATCGTGGCGCCCCGCTCGTCGATCTTGTTGCTGAGGATCCTGAACTCGCGGCGTATTTCGACGCGTCCGCCGCGCGGTGGCGAGACCATATCGACCAGGGCCGCCTTGGAGCGGCATCCTTGCGTCGGAAAGTAATGGGTGAAGCCCTGGAGGAAGATCCGCTGGCCCGGGCGGGCGGTCTTGTTCTCGGTCTCCGCCTGCGCCGGCAGCACGAGGCCATGCCCGAGGAGGCCGGTGAGGCCGGCGAGCGCCAAGGATCGAAGGGCAAAGGATCGGAGGGCCAAGGATCGGAGGGCCAAGGATCGCAGGGCCAAGGATCGCAGGGCCAAGGATCGCAGGGCCAAGTTCGGGAGACGGTGTTTCATGGGGCTTCTCCTCGGCTTCGGGACGGGCGTGTCGTGGCGGGCGCTCAACCGGGGCTGGACCGCTCCAGGACCGGCTTGCCGCCATCCGTGCGGAAGCGGACGGTGTAGGTGCTGTTGGACGTCTGGGCGCTGCACGTGATCACCACGGGACCGCCCATGGGGTTGGGCATCTCGCAGACGCCCTTGGCCTTCACGAGGAGGCTCTGGCCGCGCTCCTCGTACATGACTTCGTCGATGGGCTGACGCAGGGTGCCGCTCTCGACCCATCCCTTCGCCGATGCGAGGAAGCTGACCTCCCGGTCGTCGGTGGTTCCGAACACGAACTCGGCCCGTGCCGACCCGGTGGTGGAGGAATTCCTGGCGGTGGGGGCGCAGGACGCGGTGATGTCCTCGCCATCGACCACCAGCGATTCGCAGCGGCCCTTGAAGGTCAGCTTCAGGACCATCCCCGGCGGTGTCTCTCCCGTCTCCGTCCCCGCATTGTCCCGGGGCACGGGCGGCGAGGCCGGGCGCGCGGTCTCGGCC
>NZ_VRVC01000027.1:0-43839 GCF_008040005.1 Methylobacterium sp. WL19 | reverse complement strand
CCCGTCCTCGATGCCCCCGTCGTCCCGCCGCCTTCCCCGGCATTCCGCAACGAGATGGGCGGGACCCCCTGGGTGCCCCGAGCCTGGCCGCCGCTCGAGCGGTCCGAGCCCGTCACGGACCGGGCGCGGCCGGACCGGAGCCACGATGCGGTCATGGTCGCGGCCTTCGACGGCGACGGGCTCGAGGTCCATCTCCAGCCCATCGTCTCCCTGCCCCAGCGCAAGGTCGTGTCCTACGAGGCACTGGCGCGCCTGCGCCTCGGCGCCGACATCCTCAAGCCGGAACTGTTCCTGCCGGTCCTCGAACGCCATGGGCGGACGACCGAGCTCGATCGACGCATGCTTCCCCTGGTCGCCACCGTGGCACGCCATCTCAGCGGGCGCGGCAGTCAGGCCGCGGTGACCTACGCCCTGTCGCCGCATTCCCTGTTCGAGCCCGGCTTCCTGCGCACGCTGCCTCGGCTGCTCGTCGGCGAGCCCGGCCTGTCGGGACGCCTCGTGATCGCGCTGCCCCAGTCGAGCTGGCGCAGCCTGGACGCCGAGCAGGCGGGCGCGCTGGCGGAACTGCGCGGTCGTGTCGGCTTCGCCCTGGACCGTCCCGTGGACCTGCGCCTCGATCCGCTGGCCCTGGCCGACCGGGGCGTCAGCCAGGTCAAGGTCCCCGCCGATCTCCTGCTGCGTCCCGATTCCCGCCAGGCCATGCCCGATATCGCCCTCGACGATCTCGTCGCCTCCCTGTCCCGGGCCGGCATCCGGCTCGTCGCGGAGTCGGTGGAACGCGAGAGCGACGTGCCGGATCTCATCGATCTCGACGTGCCGCTGGCGCAAGGCACCGTCTTCGCTCCGGCGCGGGCCGTGCGGGCCGAAGTTCTCGCCGCCGCTCCGCCACAGGCCGCGCCATCCCCGGCGCCGCCTCCGTCCCGAGAACCCGGCGGCGACGATCCGGAACCGCCGCCGCAGCGTCGGCCGTTCCGCGATTTCCTGCGCCGCGCCGGCTGAAGCAGACTCGCCCGGACCCCGGCGCGTCGATAGTGCTGCGTTGATTTCAGGGCGTGGGCGGCCTAACCGGTCAGCCATTCTCGATGCCCCCGATACCTTGCCAGTCAGGCCAGATTCATGAGCGAAACGATCGCGCGCGCCGCATCCTCGGCTGCGGTTCCGATTCTGGGCGGGCTTTCCGCCGTCGCCGAGCGCTACGACCTCATCCTGTGCGACGTCTGGGGTGTCCTGCATGACGGGACGCGGGCCCATGCGGGGGCGGGCGAGGCGCTGATCCGATTCCGCACCCTGCCCGAGGACGGTCGCCGGCGGCGCGTCATCCTCGTCTCTAACGCGCCCCGCCCCTGGGCCGGCGTCCGGACCATCCTCGACGGCTACGGCGTGCCGCGGGAGGCCTACGATGCCATCCTCACCTCCGGCGACCTGACCCGGCGGCTGATCGCCGAGCATCCGGGCGAGCGCATCCACCATCTCGGGCCGGAACGCGATGCCACGATCTTCGATGGCCTCGACATCCACCTCGTGGCGGCCGGGGAGGCGGATCGCGTGGTCTGCACCGGCCTGTTCGACGACACGACCGAGACGGCGGAGGATTACCGTGAGACGCTGGCCGGGTTCCGGGCGCGGGACGTGCCGATGATCTGCGCCAATCCCGATCTGGTGGTCGAGCGCGAGAAGAAGCTCATCCCCTGCGCCGGTCTGATCGCGCAGGCCTATGCGGAGATCGGCGGCGCGGTGACCTATGCCGGCAAGCCGTACCGCCCCGTCTACGAGGCGGCGCTCGCCATGGCGGCGGAGCTCGACGGTGGCTCCGCGCCGGACGTCGCCCGCGTCCTCGCCGTCGGCGACGCCCTGCGCACTGACATCGCAGGGGCGGCGGCCTACGGCATCCCGAACCTTCTGGTGGCGCGAGGCATCCACGCAGAGGAACTCGGCGTTCTCGCCGAGCACGACACGCTCGGCGAGGTGTCCGAATGGCTTGCTCGGCAGGATGTTCGCCCGGATGCCGTCATCGAGCGGCTGATCTGGTAGCGTTCCCGGATCTCATCGGCCCCGGATCTCATCGGCCCCAAGCGGCGAGACCCGCCGATCAGGAGAACAGGGCGTCGATCTCGTCCTGGGCGGTGGCGGGCCCTTTGATCTGTGGTCCGTTGAGGAGGAGGAGCTCGGCTCGCACCCGGCGCTCCACCTCGGCCGGGTCGACGCCACCCTCATCCTTCGCCTTCACCGCGGCGGCAAAACGCGTGAGGCGGCTTTCGAGCTGGCGCAGGGATTCGCTCACCTTGGCGATCCGCTGGCCCGTGATGTCCTGGAACGTGCACGCCTCGAAGATGTCGTTCATCCGTGCCTCGACGGCGGCGCGGTAGTTCTTGTCGTTGGGCAGGCTGAGGATTTCCTCGGCCGCATTCATGATGGAGTTCGTCGCCCCCGCCGTCGCCTCGACGACGCTGCCGAGCTCCTCATGCGCCATCGGCAGACGGTCACGGGTGAGCTCGTTTGCCCGCAGGGCCGCGATCTCCCTGCGGACATGCGCGATGTAGTCGGCGATCTCGACCAGCTCCCGGATCAGCGACGGTCGCGTCGATGCCGGGTCAGGGCTGGCCTTCCGTGACTTTTCCGCCATGGCCATCGCTTGTTGCTCCACGATGCTGTGAGTCGCCGAAGAAAGAGATCGGGTCTGCGGCTCAAGCGCCGCAAACAGCCTCGATCTTGCTTTTCAGCGTCGCCGCATTGAAGGGCTTGACGATGTAGTTGTTCACGCCGGCCTTCTTGGCCGCGATCACGTTCTCGGTCTTCGATTCGGCGGTGACCATGATGAACGGCGTGGTGCGCAGGGCCTCGTCGGCACGCACGTGGCGCAGCAACTCGTAACCGGTCATGGGCTCCATGTTCCAATCGGAAATCACGAGGCCGTATTTGCGGTTCTTCAGCCGGGCGAGGGCGGCGGTTCCGTCAGAGGCATCGTCGACCTCTTCGAAGCCGAGCTGCTTGAGCAGGTTGCGGATGATGCGGACCATCGTCTGATAATCGTCCACGACGAGGATCGGCATGCCGAGATCGAGGGCCATGGGTCGGGGTGCTCCGTCGGTGCAGGGCCGGTGCGGCATGCCGCGAACCGGAGAAAGTGGCAAAAAATTGGGGGAAGCGCCGCCTCGCGCCGCCTCTCGTTCGTGAAAGTACCTCGCCCAGCATTGCGAAGCGGTTAACTGCGCAAGGGATCGCGCATCCTCCGTCGATCGGGCGGCCGCTTCCCTTGACCCCCCTCCGGCTTTTCGACAGGTTCCCGCGCGGAATCCCCCACGGTCGCCGCTTCGGCCGCAGCTTCTTCGAGACCATTTGAACCCGATGGCGCCAGCCGACGATCCTTCCGTGCGCCCCGGAGCCGCCTCCCCGTCGGGGCGGCCCTTCACGATCTGCCGCGAGGACGAAGCGGTGCCGGCGGCCCTTGCCGGCGCCATCGCGGCGATCGGCAATTTCGATGGCGTTCACCGGGGCCACGGCGCTCTCGTGGAAGCCGTCCGCGAGGAGGCCGACCGGCGCGGCGTGCCGGCGGTGATGCTGACCTTCGAACCGCATCCGCGCGCCTATTTCGCCCCCGACCTGCCGATGTTCCGGTTGACGGGATCGGCTGCCAAGGAAATCGTCTTCGCCCGCCTCGGCCTCGACGGCCTGATCGTGCGCCGTTTCGACGCTCTCATGGCGGGGACCACTGCCGCCGAGTTCGTCCACGGCCTGCTCGTGCGCGATCTCGGCCTCACCGGCGTCGTGATCGGCCACGACTTCCATTTCGGGCGGGGACGCGAGGGAACGCCGGAGGTGCTGGCCCGGCTCTGCGCCGAAGCCTCCCTGGCATGCCGGATCATCCCCCCGGTCTCGATCGGGGAGGGCGAGGCTCCCGTCTCGTCGAGCGCGATCCGGGAAGCACTGCGACAGGGCGACGTCGTTCGCGCGAACCGGCTTCTCGGCTACCGCTGGTTTGTCTGCGGAGAAGTCCGGCACGGCGACAAGCGCGGTCGGACGCTGGGCTATCCCACGGCGAATGTGGCTTTGCCCGATTGTGCCCTCTCTCACGGCATCTATGCCGTCCGCATCGGGTTGCCCGATGGAACGGTGCGGGACGGCGTGGCGAGCTATGGCCGTCGTCCGACCTTCGACGACGGCGCGCCCTTGCTCGAGGTCAACCTGTTCGGTTTCTCGGGCGATCTCTACGGCCGGACCATCGCCGTGGAGTTCCTCGGCTACATCCGCGGCGAGGAACGTTTCTCCGGCGCCGAGGCGTTGATCGCCAGGATGGATGTGGATGCGGCCGAGGCGCGCACGCTCATCGCGAACGACCGAGTTCCGTCGATGATCGGCTGAGATCCGACGCGCGACGGCCGGGCCGCGCCATCCGGCGGATCAGCGCTTGGCGGGATCGATCGAGGCGAGGCGCCGCGCCGCCTCTTGCAGCGCATCCTGGTGGCCGTTGCCGCTGAGCGCATAGACCGAGCGACCCGCCGTCCAGTAGACGGTCTCGCCGTCGCCCGGGCTCGTCACCTCTCCGGTGAAGGCCGCCTCGTTGGTGCCCCGTGCCGCGAACAGGGAGATCTCGCCGAGATCGGGGGCGTCGATCATGACCTCGACCCCGGCCCCGTGACGCGCGGGCACGATCTGGACGTCGCGCACGGACCAATCCCCCGGCAGGTCCGGCAGGACGATGCCGGTGGCACCGGAGATGCCGGCCTTGTCGTAGCTCGGCGAGGCGGGCGAGCCGAGGCGGGCGCGGATCTGGGCTACCTCTCTCGCCTGGCGCGCATCGGCGACCAGGGCCGGATCCACCGGGGCGGCGAAGGTGTCGGGCACGCCGAACACGCCGGTGTCCGAATGCGCGATCCAGCCGGCACCCACGAGAAGCACGATCACCGCCGCCCGCTTGAGCCGCTCGCCCACGCGCCGCCAGGCCATGGACCGGTCGAGGCGGCGGGCCGCCGCGCGGTTGCGCTCCGGTCCCGGTCCCGGCAGTTGCGCGAAGGCCTGGCGCAGGGCGTCCCTGTCATGCATCTCGGCCATCACCCGCGCCGCCGCCTCCGGCGTGCGGGCGAGATGAGCTTCCACCTCGAGCCGGCGCATGACGTCGAGTTGGCCGTCGACGAAGGCGGCGAGGTCACTGTCGGTGATCGGGTCGATCATGACGGTCGTATCCAGTTCAACGATCGGAAACGGCGATGCTTCCATACAGTCCTGGTACTCGGAGGAGCCGAGTACCCTCGAATTCTGTGCGGTTACGAGCCGCCAATGGCTTTCGACGCGAGCCGGACGTCCTGCCGGGAATCCTGGCCGTTCCAGTCGCTGACGAGGCGCAGATGCGGTCGTTCGGGTCTGGCCGTCCCCGAACCCGGCGAGGATTCGGAGCGGCCGCGGCCGGTCTGGCCTTCCTCGAAGGCGCGCAGGGCGGCGCGACCGCGACCGAGGCGGGACATCAGCGTGCCGATGGGAATTCCGAGCACGGCCGCGGCATCCGCATAGGCCATGCCTTCGAGGGTCACGAGGTGGAGCGCGGCGCGCTGCTCCTCCGGCAGGGTCAGGAAGGCCTGACGGATCTGGGCGAGACGCACCTGTCCCTCCTGCGCGGGCGGCACGCTCTCGTCGCCCATCTGGACGAGGGCTTCGGCATGGCGGGCTTCCACCCGCTTGCGGCGCTGGTCGTCGATGAAGACGTTGTGCAGCACCGTCATCATCCAGGTCCGCAGGTTGGTGTTCGGCCTCACGGAGAGACCGGATTCCAGCGCGCGGACGAGGGTATCGTGGACGAGGTCGTCGGCCTTCAGTGCGTCGCGCGTCAGCGAACGCGCATAGCGTCGCAGCGGGACCAGCAGGTCGACGATGGAGGAAGCGGAGGCGGTCTGGGTGGGTTCGGCCGTCATGCTCAGTTAACGCGCGAGCCCGGCCGACTAATCCGGCCGGCCGGAACCCTATTGATAGGTCGCCTTGAGATTGAGCGTGCAGGTTCGTCCGATGCCCTCGTAATGCTCGGCGAGCCAAGCCTGCGCCGCCGCGCGGCCCTTGTCGCGCAGCCCTTCGAACACGCGCATCCGGGCATCCATCCGCGAGGAGGCCTTGTAATCGTCGAGGGCCCCAGTCCCATCGATGCGATGGACCAGCATGCGATGGTAGTCGTTGCGGCCGAGCACGCCGTCCTCGATCAGCCCGTCGACGAAATCGATGGCGCGCAGTTCCCGCATCAGGTTGGCGTTGAAGGTGATCTCGTTGAGCCGGTCCTGGATCTCCTCGCGCGAGCGAGGGGTCTCGCGGCGTTCCACCGGATTGATCTGAACCAGCACCACGTCGCGGGTCCGGGCACCGTGGAAGAGCGGGTAGATCGGCGGGTTGCCGAGATAGCCACCGTCCCAATAGGGCACGCCGTCGATCTCCACCGCCTGGAACACCGTCGGCAGGCAGGCCGAGGCCATCAGATGGTCGATGCTGAGGGAATCCCGCTCGAAGACGGCGAGCTTGCCGGTCCAGACATTGGTGGCCGAAACATAGATCCCGGCGGTCTCCGCCGTCCGGAGACGTTCGAAATCCACGTGCTTGGCCAGGGCCTTGCGCAGCGGGTTCACGTTGAGCGGGTTGGAGACGTAGGGGCTGGTCCTGAGCGCCCGCGTCCAGAAGTCCAGAACCGGGTTCTCGTTCCAGAAGTCGAAGAGCCGGTCGAACACGCCGCGCTGGGCCGGCCACAGGTCACCGTCGAGGCTCGCCTCGCGCCAGAACCGGTCGAGGGCGGCGCGGGCGCCCTCCGGCCCTCCGGCGATCCAGCCATCGACCATCACGACCGCGTTCATCGCCCCGGCACTGGCACCGGTGACGGCCTCGAAGGCGAGGCGGCCATCCTCGATCAGGGCATCGAGCACGCCCCAGGTGAAGGCGCCGTGGGCGCCGCCGCCCTGCAGGGCCAGCGCGACGGTCTTCTCGGCATTCGGACCGGCCAGGCTGACGGGCGGGCGCGAGGCGGGGCGCGGCGGCGCCACTTCCCTATCGGTAGAGGGCGAATCGACCGGGGCAGGCTGTTGGGAATCGAGCATCGTCAGCTCCACGTGGCAGAATTGCACAGACGCATCGATAAAGTGCGCATGGGCATACTGCATTGCAGCATCAAAGGTCGCAGGGCAGCAAAACGGTGGCTGCATGGATCGGTTCCGCTTGGGCCGTTCCTGTGGCGGACATGTCGCACTGCGCCAATTCCCTCGACATCGCCCATGGGATAAGACATGTCAGCCGACGCTGAGCCAACGTGTTGCGCGTGGTCCGTCCTGCCCCCTGGTTTCACCATGCGGTAAGCGGGCTTGACGCATGCGGCGCGCCATCTCAGCTAACCGGCAGGGGTCTAGATAACCGGACCCTTCACCCGATCTTCGCAAAGGATCGGCAGGATTCGATACCAGACGACCATGGCCGGGCGCTCGCTTCAGGGCAGGGCAGGCCAGGCCATAAGCAAGGTCAGCGATGGACGCCATGATGGAAGCCACTTCCGCCGATCCGTTCGGCCCCGGCATTTCGATTACCGGCCCGGAGATCGCCGGTCCGACGCCGCGTCACCGCACGGTGGGGGTCACGGTGGGTGAGGGCGAGGGGGCCGTCACCGTCGGCGGAGGCGCCCCGGTCGTCGTCCAGTCGATGACCAACACCGACACGGCCGACATCGATGCCACCGTGGCGCAGGTCGCCGCCCTGTCGCGGGCCGGCTCCGAACTCGTGCGCATCACCGTCGACCGCGACGAGGCGGCCGCCGCGGTCCCGAAGATCCGCGACCGTCTGGCCCGCATCGGCGTCCATGTGCCCCTGGTGGGCGACTTCCATTATATCGGCCACAAGCTTCTCTCCGATCACCCGGCCTGCGCCGAGGCCCTGGCCAAGTACCGGATCAATCCGGGCAATGTCGGCTTCAAGGAGAAGAAGGACACGCAGTTCTCGACCATCGTCGAGCAGGCGATCCGCTACGGCAAGACCATCCGCATCGGCGCCAATTGGGGCTCGCTGGACGAGGCCCTGCTCACCCACCTGATGGACGAGAACGCCCGGTCCGCGCGTCCCATCGATGCCCGCGCCGTGATGCGCGAGGCCATGGTGCGCTCGGCCCTGTCCTCGGCCCAGCGCGCCGAGGAACTCGGCCTTCCCAAGAACCGGATCATCCTCTCGGCCAAGGTCTCGGCGGTGCAGGATCTGATCGCGGTCTACCGCGAGGTCGCCAGGCGCTCGGACTACGCGATCCACCTCGGCCTCACCGAGGCCGGCATGGGCTCGAAGGGTCTGGTCGCGGCCTCGGCAGCCATCGGCGTGCTGCTCCAGGAAGGCATCGGCGACACGATCCGCTATTCGCTGACCCCGATGCCCGGCGGCGACCGCACCGTGGAGGTCAAGGCCTCGCAGGAACTCCTGCAGACCATGGGCTTCCGTACCTTCGTGCCGATGGTGGCCGCCTGTCCCGGCTGCGGCCGCACCACCTCGACCACGTTCCAGGAACTCGCCCGCGACATCCAGAACTGGATCGTCACCTCGATGCCGGAATGGAAGAAGACCTATCCGGGAGTCGAGGGCCTGAACGTTGCGGTGATGGGCTGCATCGTCAACGGACCCGGCGAATCGAAGCATGCCGATATCGGCATCTCGCTGCCCGGCACCGGCGAGACCCCCACCGCACCGGTCTTCATCGACGGCAAGAAGGCAATGACCCTGCGCGGCGCCACGCTGGCCAAGGATTTCGAGACGGTGGTGATCGACTATATCGAGCGCCGTTTCGGCCAGGGCGCCCGCACCGCCGCCGAGTGAGCCCGTCCGTCGTGACGCCCGTCGCCCCGCGCTGCTCCGGCACGCGGGGCGACTTCGCTCGCCTTCCCGGGGAAGCCTTCCCGGACATCACGGGATCGTCGTTCTCGGCGTCACACCCGCATGATACGACTTTGGCATGCTTCGCGCTGGGAGCCGTCGTGCACCGGTACCTCAGGGGCCGGCCGCCGGTTCGGCCGCGACGTGTCCGTGTGAGGCGGGACAGAGGAGCGCTCACGGCTCGCCCGTCTCCGTCGCTACGTCACGCTCCAAAAAATCCGAGCCTCCCCATTCGATTCCTTTCCCCGTCGCAGAAGCCTGATCGCAGCGCATGACGCAAACCTCCATCCCGAGCGTCCCCGGCGCTCAGCCAGGCCCCGCGGCCCATCCCGAGACGGGGTCGGGCGAGCATGGGTCGGGCAATCACGGGCATGGGAAGACGAACTTCTGGACGCTGGTCGTCGGCTCCGTCGGCGTCGTCTACGGAGACATCGGCACCAGCCCGCTCTACGCCTTCCGTGAGGCGCTCGGCCCGGCGCGGGCGGACGGCATCCTGCTGACCGAGGAAGTCCTCGGCACGACGTCGCTGATCCTCTGGGCACTCCTGCTGATCGTCACGATCAAATACGTCGTCATCCTGCTGCGCATGGACAACAACGGCGAGGGCGGAATCCTCTCGCTGATGGCCCTGGCCCGCAAGGCGCTGGGCGGGTCGCGCATCGTGTTCATGCTCGGGCTGCTCGGCGCCTCTCTGTTCTACGGCGACGCCGTCATCACGCCGGCCATCTCCGTACTCTCGGCCGTGGAGGGCCTGAAGCTCGTAACCCCGGCCTTCGAGCATTACGTGCTGCCGATCACGGTGGCGATCATCTTCGCCCTGTTCATGGTCCAGAGCCGGGGCACCAGCAAGGTGGCGGCCTTCTTCGGCCCGATCATGGTGGTCTGGTTCCTGGCGCTGGGGCTCGCGGCCCTGCCGCACATCGTCTCGCGGCCGGAGGTCTTCCAGGCGTTCAATCCCTGGTACGCGGTGCACTACCTCCTCGGCCACGGCACCGGGGCCCTGGTGGCGCTGGGCGCGGTCTTCCTCGCGGTGACCGGCGCCGAGGCGCTGTTCGCCGATCTCGGGCATTTCGGACGCCGGCCGATCCAGGTGGCGTGGCTCGGCCTCGTGGCCCCGTGCCTGACCCTGAACTATCTCGGCCAGACGGCGCTGGTCCTCAACGTGCCCGACACGACGGATCCGTTCTACCAGCTCGTCCCCGAATGGGGCCTTCTGCCCATGGTGATCCTGGCGACCATCGCCACCGTCACCGCGAGCCAGGCCGTCATCACCGGGGCGTTCTCCCTGTCGCGCCAGGCTATCCAGCTCGGCCTGCTTCCGCGCCTCGAGATCCGCCACACCTCGGAATCGCATTCCGGCCAGATCTTCCTGCCGCAGGTGAACATCCTGTTGCTGATCGGGGTCGTGGTCCTGGCGATCCTGTTCCGGTCGTCCTCGGCCCTGGCCTCCGCCTACGGCATCGCCGTGACGGGAACGATGCTGCTGACCGCGAGCATGGGCTTCATCGTGCTCTGGAAGTCGTGGAAATGGTCGCCGATCGCCGCCGCCGCCGCGATCATGCCGTTCATCGTCATCGAGTTCCTGTTCCTGCTCTCGAATCTGCTCAAGGTGTTCGAGGGCGGCTACGTGCCCCTCGTGCTGGCCGGGATGCTCATCATCGTGATGTGGACCTGGGTGCGGGGCGTGAACATCCTGTTCAACAAGACCCGCAAGACAGACGTGCCGCTACTCGAACTCGTGGGCATGCTGGAGAAGAGCCCACCCCATCACGTGCGCGGCACGGCGGTGTTCCTCACCAGCGACCCGTCCATCGCCCCGGCGGCCCTGCTGCACAACCTCAAGCACAACAAGGTGCTGCACGAGAAGAACGTGATTCTCACGGTCGAGACCGTGGACACCCCCCGTGCAAGCGAGGCGGACCGTATCCGCATGGAGCCGATCGGCCCGCACTTCTCGAAGATCGTGATGAAGTTCGGCTACATGGAGCAGCCCAACATCCCGCGGACGCTGACGCTCCTGAAGAAGCAGGGCTTCAAGTTCGACATCATGGCGACGTCGTTCTTCCTGTCGCGCCGTTCGATCCGCCCCGCCGCGCATTCCGGTATGCCGCTCTGGCAAGACCGGATCTTCATCACGCTCGCCAAGAACGCCAACGACGCCACCGACTTCTTCCAGATCCCCACCGGCCGTGTCGTGGAAGTGGGGACTCAGGTCACCGTCTGAACTGGCCGGGTCACGGCCTCGGCAGGTTGATGACGGGCGGCGGCGGTGGCGCCTCGGGGGCAAGGGCCGCCAGCGTCGCCGGGCTCTTCGTAGCCCGGCCTTTGGCAGCCGGGCCGTTGCCATGAGCGACCTGGGTTTCCGCTGCCGGCTTCGGTGAGGTTTTGGAATGCGCGCCCTGGCTCACGGCGGCGTGGGAGGCGGCGACGGGCTGGCGGCCGGTCACTTCCGGTACGGCGGCTGCCACAGGTGTCGCCGGAACACCGGCGGGAGCAGGATTCGCGATGGCCTGGACCGGTGCGGCCGGAGCCGCCTCCGAGGCGGTCGGCGTCGGGGCCGCTGCATAGGCCAGGGCGGCCGGCGGCCGGGCCTGCTCCACGGCGCCGGGCTTGCGCTTCTCGTAGAAGGCGTTGCCGCCGGCCACCGCCACGTAATGCATGTTGTTGTAGTGGAACGTGCGGCCCGCCGTGTGGAAGTACATGGCGCGGCCGACCTTCGGGTGGCGCTGGCCGGCCAGGACCGCGTCGGCCGCGTCCGCGACCTTGGTCAGGTCCTTCTCCGCCATGGGCTTGGTGAGCACGCCGGTGGCGAACTGTCGGGGCTGGCCGACGACGGCGCAGATACCGCCGTTCGGGAAGGCGGCGGCTTCGAGGCGGTTCATCACCACCGTGCCGACGGCGAGCAGGCCTTCGGAATCGCTGCGGTTCGATTCGAAATACATGGCGCGGCCGAGACAGTCGCGCTCTTGGTCGCTCACCGCCATGGGTTTGGCCGCAAGGCCCGGGCCGCCGAGGGAGCCGGTCGTGGTGGGGGAATTGCAGGCACCGAGGCCCATCGTCGTCATCAGCAGGACCCCGTAGAGTCCCGTCGTCGCCGATCGGGGATACCCCATGCCGTCTCGCTCCCGTCCGTTTCCTGGACGGTCTAGCTCGGCGGGAAATGTGGTTTCTTTTCGGATACGGTCCGGGAGGTTCGCTCATCTTCCCGATGCTGTGGCTTGAGGGTCACGCCCGGCTTTTCTCTCTCCGGCCAGGGCGAACCCGATCCGTGCCTCAGAGCATCGGTAGGTGCGCGGGTTTGGTCCCGTGCGGAAAGGCATCGTCGAGGCGCTGCCATTGACCATCGGTCAGCGTCAGCTCGCCGGCGGCGGCGTTCTCCTCCACATGCGCGATTCGCGCGGCTTTCGGGATCGCGAGGACGGAGGGCGACCGCGTCAGCGCCGCGAGGGCGACCTGCCGCTGCGTCGCTCCCGTCTCGGCGGCAATCTCTCCGAGCACGCGTCCGCCGGCCGAGTCCGGCTCGGGGAAGTCGTCATGGCCGAAGGGGCTGTAGGCGACCAATGCGACGCCATGCGCCGCGCACCAGGGAAGGACGGCGTGTTCGATCGCCCTTTCCCCGAGATGATACAGCACCTGATTGCAGGCGATGCGGCCCTCGCCGGCTACGGCGAGAGCGTCTTCGAGATCGGGGACGTCGAAATTACTGACGCCCCAGGAGAGGAGCTTGCCCTGCCGGACCAGGCCCTCGAAGGCACCGATGGTTTCCTCGAGCGGAATCCCGCCCCGCCAGTGCAGGAGATAGCTGTCGAGCCGGTCCGTCTTCAGGCGCGCCAGCGAACGCTCGCAGGCGGTGATGACGGAGCGTGCCGAGGCATGGTTCGGCAGCACCTTCGAGACGAGGAATACCTCGTCGCGTCGCCCCGCGATCGCCTCCGCCACCACGAGTTCGGCCTCGCCATACATCTCGGCGGTGTCGATATGGCTCATCCCGCGATCGAGGCCCCGCTGCAGGGCGGCGACGGCGTCCGGGCGGTGTGCCTCGTCCAGATACCACGTGCCCTGGCCGATGACGGAGACGGGCCGCCCAGTCGGCCCGAAGGTCGTCTGCCGCATTCGGATCTCCCCTCGAATGGCCCACGGCCGGATGCAGGTCCGGCCGGATGGCTGCGTTTCAGGTCGTCAGGGTGCCGTGGCAGTGCTTGTACTTCTTGCCCGAGCCGCAGGGGCAAGGCTCGTTGCGCCCGACGCGGCCCCAGGTGGTAGCGTCGTTCGGGTCGCGCTCGATGACCGCCGCATCCGTGGACATCGCCTGCGCGGCGTAGCCGTAGGCCGGTCCGCCGCCCCCGGCGCTGCCCGTGCCGCGATCGGAGAAGTCCATCTCGTTCTCGCCGGTGACGGGATCGAGGTGCTGGGCGAACATGGACGGCAGTTCCGGGCTCGCGAACGGGTTCGCGCCTTGTGAATCCTGCTCCTGGTACGTGATCTCGATACGGGCGAGCTGCTGGGTCACCTGCTCGCGTAAGGCGCCGACGAGGCCGTTGAAGAGCTCGAACGCCTCCGACTTGTACTCGTTGAGCGGGTCGCGCTGGGCGAAGCCGCGCCAGCCGATCACCTGGCGCAGGTGGTCGAGGGTGACGAGATGCTCGCGCCAGAGATGGTCGAGGGTCTGCAGCAGGACCTGCTTCTCCACATACGTCATCACCTCCGGCGTGTTCTTCTCGGTGCGGGCGGCATAGGCCTCGTCGGAGGCGGTGCGCAGGCGGTCGCGCATCTCCTCGTCGGCGATGCCCTCTTCCCTGGCCCAATCTTCCACCGGCACGTCGAGGTTCAACACCTCGGTGACGCGCAGGCGCAGGCCTTCGATGTCCCATTGTTCGGCATAGGCGTTCTCGGGCACGTGGACGGCGACGAGATCGTCGACGACGCCGTGGCGCATCTCGTCCACGGTGTCGCGCACGCTGTCCTGGCCCATGAAGTCGCGGCGCTGCTCGAACACGACCTTCCGCTGGTCGTTCATGACGTTGTCGTACTTGAGCACGTTTTTGCGCATGTCGAAGTTGCGCGCCTCGACCTTCTGCTGCGCCTTCTCGATCGCCTTGTTGATCCAGGGATGGATGATCGCCTCGCCCTTCTCCAGGCCGAGGCGGGTGAGCATCCCATCCATGCGGTCGGAGCCGAAGATCCGCATCAGGTCGTCCTGAAGGGACAGGTAGAATTTCGAGCGGCCGGGATCGCCCTGTCGGCCGGAGCGGCCGCGCAGCTGGTTATCGATGCGCCGCGATTCGTGACGCTCGGTGCCGATGATGTAGAGGCCGCCGGGCAGGGCCTTCTTGCGCCCGGCCTCCGGGTCGGCCGGCTCGCCCGAGGCCAGCACCTTGGCGCGGTTCTCCTCGATCTCGGCCTTGATCGCCGCCGCCTTCGCATCCCGCTCGGCGCCTTCGGGCAGGCCGGCGAGCTCCTTCTCCAGGCGCATCTCGAGGTTGCCGCCGAGTTTGATGTCGGTGCCGCGCCCGGCCATGTTGGTGGCGATGGTGATGGCGCCCGGCACGCCAGCTTCGGCGACGATATAGGCCTCCTGCTCGTGGAAGCGGGCGTTCAGCACCGCGAAGGTCTTCGTCACGCGTCCCTCGCGGGCGGCGGCATAGACGTCGGTGAGCGCATTGAGGTCGGAATAGTCGAGCTGGCGGAAGCCGGCCTTGGTCAGCATCTCGGCCAGGTGCTGCGACTTCTCGATGGAGCCGGTGCCGACCAGGATCGGCTGATGGCGCGCATGCGCCTTCTCGATCTCGGCGATGATGCCGTCGTACTTCTCGCCCACCGTCCGGTAGACCTCGTCGTCCTCGTCGACGCGCTCGACCTCCTTGTTGGTCGGGATGTCGACGACTTCGAGCTTGTAGATCTCGGCGAATTCATCGGCCTCGGTGGAGGCGGTGCCGGTCATGCCGGCGAGCTTGGAGTAGAGCCGGAAGTAGTTCTGGAAGGTGATCGAGGCGAGCGTCTGGTTCTCGGGCTGGATCGTCACCCGCTCCTTGGCTTCGAGCGCCTGATGCAGGCCCTCCGAGTAGCGCCGGCCCTGCATCATGCGGCCGGTGAACTCGTCGATGATCACCACCTCGTCGTTCTTGACGATGTAGTCCTTGTCCAGGGTGAACAGGGTGTGGGCGCGAAGCGCCTGGTTCACGTGGTGGACGAGGCTGACATTGTGGGCGTCGTAGAGGTCGCCCTCCTTCAGCAGGTCGGCGCCGCGGAGCAGATCCTCGATGAACTCGTTGCCGCTCTCGGTGAGCGAGACCGAGCGCTGCTTCTCGTCGAGGTCGTAATGCTCCTTCTCGAGATGGGGCATCAGCGCGTCGACGGAGACGTAGAGCTCCGAGCGGTCGTCCACGGGACCGGAGATGATGAGCGGCGTGCGCGCCTCGTCGATCAGGATCGAATCGACCTCGTCGACGATCGCGAAATTGTGCCCGCGCTGCGACAGCTGCGAGAGCTCGTACTTCATGTTGTCGCGCAGGTAGTCGAAGCCGAACTCGTTGTTGGTGCCGTAGGTGATGTCGCAGGCATAGGCGTCCCGACGCTGCTCATCGTCGAGCCCGTGGACGATGGTGCCGACGGTGAGGCCGAGGAAGCGATAGACCCGGCCCATCCACTCCGCATCGCGGGAAGCGAGGTAGTCGTTCACCGTGACCACGTGCACGCCGAGGCCCGACAGGGCGTTCAGGTAGACCGGCAGCGTCGCCACCAGGGTCTTGCCTTCGCCGGTGCGCATCTCGGCGATGCCGCTCTCGTGAAGGACCATGCCGCCGATGAGCTGCACGTCGAAATGGCGCTGGCCGAGGGCGCGCTTGGCCCCCTCGCGCACCGTGGCGAAGGCGGGAACGAGGATATCGTCGAGGGTCTTCCCGGCAGCGAGCTCGGCCTTCAGCATGTCCGTCCGGGCTCGCAGGGCCTCGTCCGACAGGGCGGAGATCTCCGGCTCCAGGGCGTTGATCTCGGCGACGCGGGGGCGATAGCCCTTGACGCGGCGATCGTTGGACGAGCCGAATATCTTCTTAGCGAGGGCGCCGAGCATCGTGAACCTGCGGTCGATCGAAATATCAGAAGGCGTGAGTTGGCCGGGCTTATAGAGGTAAATATTGTAGGACGCATCCGAAAGGGCGGACTGCCTTCAACTCCGAAAGCCAAGGGGGCCGCGTCCGCCGTCGTCGCCTTTGAACGGCAGTCGAACTGCTAAAGCGCCAAAGCGGCTCTTTGGTTCTCGATGATGCGGACCAGAGCCAGGGCCGTGAGCTCCGAGGATTTCGGATTGGCCGGCAGGGCCTGATTCTCGATGCTCATGTCGAGGGTCCCGAAAGCGCCCGTCGCCTGGAGGCGATGTCCATTGCCGGTGGCGCGGGGATCCGCCACCAGGGCGATCCGCGTCCTGTCGAGGCCGATGCCGGCGAGCGCCGTGATGACCGCGACATTGGCGTTGGCCGGGAACAGCCGGGCTGCCTCCCGTGCCGTCCCTTCGAAGAAGGTCGTGGCCTCCGTCAGGCCATCGAGATCGATCCATTCTTCCGCCGGGGTACCGATCCAGGCCACGGGCGGCTTGACGATGCGATGCGTCACCGAGTCCAACGGCAGGATCGAGGCCGCCGCGAGGGCGTCGACCGCGGCGAGTGCGCCGGTGGGTACGAGGATCTGGCTTCCATGCGCCTCCGCGGCGGCGACGAGCCTGTCGAGAAGACCGGCCTCGCAGAAGGCGCTGGTCGACGAGACGGCGAAGCTCTCGGCGTACCGGAGCGCCACGAGGCCCCAGGGCTCGACCGCCGCCCGTCCGGCCGCTTCGATCACCATGTCGGGCTCGACCCCGGCCAGGACGACGTCCCTGCCCCGAGCGTCGAGAAGGTGTGTCACGCGGCGCGCGATGGCTCCCCAGCCCACCAGGGCGATACGAAGCGGCCGACGGCGATCCGGCCGCGCCGCGGAAAGATGAGAGAGGAGAGACAAGGACCGGTATCCCCACGACTGGCGAAGGCTGACGCGGCCCGACGCCCTGCTGCGCGATCTCAAGAAATCTTCGGTCGCGGGCTGTCAAGCTTCCTGCCGGCCGCTGGACATACAGGCGTCAGTTGATCTCGCAGAAACCGGCGCCGGTGCCGACGATGCGCTTGTCGGCGCACCATGACGCGGCCGTGCGGATCTCCTTCGCCGCCGGCGCGGGGACCGGGAGGACCGGGCGCAAGGTCACGGAGTGTCCCGCTGTGGCATCATTCTCTGGCGCACCCGCAATGGCGCGGACGGGCCGTGACGCGCCGATTCCGGCACCCAGGGCGGCCGATCGGGCGGGAGTGACGGAGGGAGCCGGGCGGGAGACGGAGATGGAGCGTCCGCCCTTGAAGCGGGCCTGCGCCGTCGTGATCGAGGCGGACAGAATGAGGCAAGCGGCGGTGATGATGACGCTGGTCCGCATGCCGCTCTCCCACGAAACCCGGAAAGGATGGCGCATGCGGGCTTAAGACCGCTTTATCGTGATCGGACGGATTCGCCCGAAACCCCATATGCGCTTGTCTTCCGCCCTTGCCCGCGCCACTTCTCGCCCACAGATGCCTACGGCGTCCCGCCGCTCGCTGTTGCCACGTCTCCAACCTGGCCGGACAGAGCTTCGTGGACGCGGCATCCACCTGTTCGAGGAATCCCCATTGATGACGTCGCCTCTCCTTCTCCGGCGCTCGGGCGCCCTGGCGCTGGCCGTTGCGCTGCCCTTCGCCTCCGTGGCCTTGCCGCTGCGGGCCCTGGCGCAGACGCCTGCCCCGGCTGCGGCTCCCGCCCCGGCCGCCGCGGCGCTGCCGCCCGAGACGGTTGTGGCCAAAGTGAACGGCTCGCCGGTCACCGCGGGCGACCTCGCCATCGCCGCCGAGGACCCGGCGCTCTCGCTGCCCGGCGTCGACGAGGCCCAGAAGAAGAACCTGCTCATCGACTACATGGTCGACCTCAAGGTCGGCGCGCAGGCGGCAGAGGCGGCCAAGGTCGGCGACTCGCCCGAGTTCCAGCGCAAGCTCGCTTACTTCAAGAGCAAGCTCCTCCTCGACGAGTATCTGGAGCGCGAGGCGAAGAAGGCGGTGACGCCGGAGGCCGCCAAAGCCCTCTACGACCAGACCCTCACCACGATGAAGCCGGAGGAGGAGGCCCATGCCCGCCACATCCTCGTGGACAACGAGGAGGAGGCCAAGAAGATTTCGGCCCGGATCAAGGGCGGCGAGGACTTCTCCAAGATCGCCGCGGAGGTCTCGAAGGATCCCGGCTCGAAGACCGAGGGCGGCGATCTCGGCTGGTTCACCAAGGAGAGGATGGTCGCCCCCTTTGCGGAGGCCGCGTTCAAGCTCCCGGTCGGCCAGGTCTCCGACCCGATCAAGACGCAGTTCGGCTGGCACGTGATCAAGGTCGAGGAGCGGCGCACCAAGCCGGTGCCGACCTTCGCCGAGATGAAGGAGCAGGTGGACCAGTACCTCACCCGCAAGTCGCAACAGGATCTCATCCTGAAGCTGCGTGAGAGCGCCAAGATCGAGCGCACCGATGCGGCCACGCCCGCCGCGGCGCCCAAGGCTCCCTGACGTTCGGCTCACTGAATCAGGACGCTCTGCGAAAACGAAGAAGGCCTGCCCCGTCGCCGGGGCAGGCCTTCTTCCCGTCGATGACGCGAGGCGGCGTCAGGCGATGTACTGGGCGCCGTTGATCGTCAGGGTCGAACCGGTGATGAAGCCCGAATCTTCCGCCGCGAGGTATTCCACCGCGCGGGCGATCTCGGCGGCCTCGCCGAGGCGTCCCACGGGAATCGTCGAGATGATCTTGTTGCGGATGTCCTCCGGCACCGCCATCACCATGTCGGTGGCGATGTAGCCCGGCGCGATCACGTTGACGGTGATGCCCTTCGAGGCGCTCTCCTGGGCCAGCGCCTTGGCGAAACCGATCACGCCGGCCTTGGCGGCCGAGTAGTTGGTCTGGCCGGCCTGGCCCTTCTGGCCGTTGATCGACGAGATCAGGATGATGCGGCCGAAGTTGCGGGCGCGCATTCCCTCGATCACCGGGCGGGTGACCGTGAACATCGAGTCGAGGTTGGTCTTGATGACCGCTTGCCACTTCTCGAAGGTCATCTTGTGGAACGCGCCGTCGCGGGTGATGCCGGCATTGTTCACCAGGATGTCGATCGGGCCGAGTTCGGCCTCGACGGCCTTGATGCCGGCCTCGCAGGCGGCGGCATCGCCGACGTCGAACTTGAAGACCGGGATGCCGGTCTCGGCCTTGAAGGCGTTGGCCGCCTCGTCGTTACCGCCGTAATTGGCGGCGACCTTGTAGCCCTTGGCCTTGAGACCCGTCGAGATCGCGGCACCGATGCCGCGCGTTCCACCCGTGACGAGGGCAATGCGTTCCTGAGCCATGGCTTCCTCCAATTTTCTTTGATGTTCGATGGCGTGCGTCATGCAATTTCTTGCAGATTCTCGGCGCGGGCGGGCTTAGCTCAATCGGCTCCGCCCGCCCATGCCATTTAAATTTGCTGCGTCCTCAAGAATTCTCCAAGACGATGTCCCCAATGTTTGCGGGCATCCTTGAAGATCTGTCACGAGCGCAGAAATTATACTGTATTCAATCGAGCCCGATGGGGCTTCAGACGCGCTCGATGCACATGGCGACGCCCATGCCGCCGCCGATGCAGAGGGTGGCGAGGCCCTTCTTGCCGTCACGACGCTTGAGCTCGTGCAGCAGTGTGACGAGGACGCGGGCGCCGGACGCGCCGATCGGGTGGCCGATGGCGATGGCGCCGCCATTGACGTTCACCTTGTCGGTGTCCCAACCCATGTCCTTGTTCACGGCCAGCGCCTGGGCGGCGAAGGCCTCGTTGGCCTCGATCAGGTCGAGGTCGGAGGGCTTCCAGCCGGCCTTGTCCAGCGCCTTGCGCGAGGCCGGGATCGGGCCCGTGCCCATCACCTTCGGATCGACGCCGGCGGTGGCCCAGGACACGATCCGGGCCAGCGGCGTGATGCCCCGGCGCTCGGCTTCCGAGGCCGACATGAGCACGATGGCGGCAGCGCCGTCGTTGAGGCCGGACGCGTTGGCGGCCGTCACGGTGCCGTCCTTCGAGAAGGCGGGCTTGAGCTTGGCCATCGCCTCGATGGTGGCGCCGTCACGGATGTACTCGTCGGTGTCGACGATGGTGTCGCCCTTGCGGCCCGGAACGGTGACGGGGACGATCTCGTCCTTGAAGCGGCCTTCCTTGCGGGCGGCCTCGGCCTTGTTCTGCGACTTCGTCGCGAACTCGTCCTGCTGCTCGCGGGTGAGCTGGAAGGCCTGGGCCACGTTCTCGGCGGTCGTGCCCATGTGGTAGCCGTTGAAGGCGTCCCAGAGGCCGTCCTTGATCATGGTGTCGACGAGCTTCACGTCACCCATCTTCTGGCCGCCGCGCAGGTACTGCGCGTGGGGGGAGAGCGACATCGATTCCTGGCCGCCGGCCACGATGACCGTGGCGTCGCCATTGGCGATCTGCTGCATGCCGAGAGCGACCGTGCGCAGGCCCGAGCCGCAGACCTGATTGACGCCCCAGGCGGTGGCCTTCTCCGGGATACCGGCCTTGATGGCGGCCTGGCGGGCCGGGTTCTGGCCGGCGCCGGCGGTGAGGACCTGACCGAAGATCACTTCGTCCACGTCGTCGGGAGAGACGCCGGCACGCTCCAGGGCGGCCTTGATGGCGACGGCGCCGAGTTCATGGGCCGGGACGGTGTTGAAGGCACCTCCGAACGAACCCACTGCGGTCCGCGCCGCTCCGACGATGACGATGTCTTCCGCTGCCATTGACGTTCTCCTCTTGAGGGCCGGCGCGACGTTGAAGCCCTCTGATGGGCATGCGCGCTTGAGGCCAACTCAGGCGATGAAAGCGCTGGGCAGGGTGAAGTCAAGCGCGTGCGGAAGGTCGGCGAGTGACCGGCCGGCGTTTGTCACCGGAGGCGCCGCGCGGCGTGTGGCACTATTCTGCGGGGATCGGGGTCAAATTGCTGTTTTCGTCAGCGGGCGAAAGCCTTAAGGTCTGCTCACGCGCAAATACGAATGATACCCGGACGGCGCATCGGGCCTCGAAGGGATTGGGCGCTGGAATGAACGTGTCGGGAAAGGCCACGAGGATGGCGGACAACGGTAAGTCTCAGCAGACCGTCATCAAGAAATACGCGAACCGGCGACTGTATCATACCGGAACCTCGACCTACGTCACGCTCGAGGACCTCTCGACGATGGTCCAGAACGGCGAGGATTTCCTCGTCTACGACGCCCGCTCGGGCGACGACATCACCCGCTCCGTGCTCACGCAGATCATCTTCGAGCAGGAGAACAAGGCCGGCGACGACAATCTGCTGCCGGTGGCCTTCCTGCGCCAGCTCATCCGCTTCTACGGCGACAGCATGCGGACGATGGTGCCGAGCTTTCTCGAATTCTCCATGGCCAATTTCGCCCGAGACCAGGACGGCCTGCGCGAGAAGATGAACCAGAGCTTCGCTCCCAAGGTGTTCCAGAGTGCCATGGAGGAGCAGGTGCGGGCCAACATGAGCTTCTTCGGCGATGCCATGAAGATGTTCACGACCTTCGGCACCGGGCCGCTCTCCGGCATGAAGTCCTCCGCGCCCGGGCCGACGCCGTCCCAGCCTGCGACCCCGGTGGCCGCGCCCGATAGCGACCTCGACGAGTTGAAGCGGCAGATGGCGGAAATGCGCAATCGCCTGGAAGACCTCGCCAAGAAGTAGGCCGGCGACATCGGCGACGGGTCCTCCGACCGCGTCCTGAGAGAGTGCTGACGAACCGTTAACATCGGCCCACCCATTGCGCTTTTCCGCCAGTAACAGGCGGAAGGGCAGCGGGTGGCACAAACCGGCACGGGAAAGCGTACCATAACGGGACGCGGCGTCCCCGAGGGGGACCGCGACACGGCGCGGACGCTCGTGGTCGTCGATGGCGGTGAAACGGTGGCCCGCAAGGCGAGTGACGCCTATGGCAGGCCGAACGCAGAGTTCCTGACCCAACTTCTCGTCAGTTGCGAGCCGACGATGCGCGCCTCTCGGACAGAGCGCATGCGCTCGGCCACGGCTCGTTACGCCGAGACCACGCGGATCGGGACGAACAGGCGCCGCGCCTGATCCGTCGAGGCGGATAACGCAAAAAACCGCCCGAAGGCGGTTCTCGCAGACATCGTCTCGTTCCGGTCCCTGGCGGGACCGTCGACGACGCGTAGGATCAGGCCTCGGCCGACTTCACCTTGAGGACCTGGCGACCGCGATACATGCCGGTCTTCAGATCGATGTGGTGGGGACGACGCAGCTCGCCCGAATCCTTGTCGGCGACATAGGTCGGGGCCTTGAGGGCGTCGGCGGACCGGCGCATGCCGCGCCGCGAGGGGGAGGTCTTTCGCTTCGGAACGGCCATGGGGTAGTCCTGCTACGACAAAAAGGGTGCACGGGCGCCGCCCCGCGAGGGAAGAGGCAACCTCGGCACCGTGTTCAAACGGAGATTCGATGGCGGCTGTATAGCGGCAGATCGGCCGCCTGGCTAGAGCCGCCCGAGGCCGGACTTCCGAAAATGGCGGATCGATCCGCGAAGGGGCAGCCGGCCCCGGTTCGCGGCGGGGCTCGCGAGGCCGTGAAGTCTCGTTAAGCGCCGGTTCAACCGTCGTGTCCTACCTGCGAATACGGAGACGCCTCAACGAAGACTGCGCCGCCGCATCTCGGGAGATTGCCGTGACTTCATCTCGCATGACTACATCTCTGCTCCGCACCCTGGCCGTGCTGGGCTGCCTCGCGGCGGCTCCCGCCCTCGCCCAGGCGCCGAGCCCCTCGACCTCCACTCCTCCCACCGTCGCACCGAAGGCGCCCACGGCTCCGGCCGCCCCGGCCAAGCCGACGGCGGACAAGCCCGCCGCTCCCGTCGCGCCGGCGGCCAAGACCGATCTCATCGATCTGAACAGCGCCTCGCCCGCCGAACTCGAGGCTCTGCCCGGCATCGGTGCGGCGCGCTCGGCCGCGATCGTCAAGGGCCGCCCCTATCACGGCAAGGATCAGCTCGTGTCGAAGAAGATCCTCACCCAGGGCGTCTATGACGGGATCAAGGACAAAGTCATCGCCAAGCAGAAGTAACCCTTCCGCTCGGGCAACCCGGCGCCGGTCCGGTGCCGGGTTGTTCGCCGGGGGGCACGGTGTTACGCGGCCGGAGACCTCGGTTCCCGCCGGAAGACACAAGCCAGATGCCCCCCCAGCCCATCATCCGCGTCCATCGCGGTGATCTCCCGGCCGATTACGTGCCGGGCACCGCCATCGCCATCGACACCGAGACGCTGGGTCTCAATCCGCATCGGGACCGTCTCTGCGTCGTCCAGATCTCGCGCGGCGACGGCAGTGCCGACGTGGTGCAGATCGTCCCCGGATCGAGTCCGCCCGACATGCTCAAGGGTGTGCTGGCCGATCCGTCGGTGACCAAGATCTTCCATTTCGCCCGGTTCGACCTCGCCGTGCTGTACAAGGCCTTCGGCGTGATGCCGGGGCCGGTCTATTGCACCAAGGTCGCCTCCAAGCTCGCCCGCACCTATACCGACCGGCACGGCCTCAAGGACGTGGTCCGCGAACTCGTGGGCGTCGACCTGTCGAAGCAGCAGCAATCCTCCGATTGGGGCGCCGAATCGCTGAGCCAGGCGCAGGTGGACTATGCCGCCTCCGACGTGCTGCATCTGCATGCGGCGCGCGCCCGCCTCGACGCGATGCTCGACCGTGAGGGACGCACGGATCTCGCGCGGCGCTGTTTCGAGTTCCTGCCCACCCGCTCCCTCCTCGATCTCGAAGGCTGGGCCGAGACCGACATCTTCGCCCACACCTGACCGGGCACGCGCATGCCGCAGGCGGGCACGCGGGGGCACGGTGCGGCGGCGCACATCGATCGTGTCGCTGCGATCCCGTCCGGTTGATGATTCCTCAATGCTCCGGTCATAAGGTTCCGGTACGGCCACAACTTCGCCATCGGCCGCGCGCATCCGGCGCTGGACCATGGGGTAAGCGGGTTCCCACGGTTCAGTACATCATGGGCGAGACGTGGCATGTTGCGGGGCGCAACCTGCCGGTGTCCCATCGGATCGGTCAGGCGGAGCGGCTCGGATCATCACCATGCACGGGGTCGACGCCATCGACGCGACAGGGACGACGGGATCGGGCGCGGATGCGCGCCGTCACCGTGCCCATGCGCGGGCTCGCAACCATAGCACGCAGGTGCGCTACCTGCGTCGTCTCATTCCCCTCTCGGCTGGAGCCGCGGTCGTCGCCCTCGCCGTGGTGACGCTGTTCAACCCGTTCGGCAGCGCCCTGCCGGCCGTCACCATGGGGCCGGTCACCCTGTCGGGGACCAAGGTGAAGATGGAGAACCCGCGCCTCTCCGGTTTCCGGAAGGACAACCGGGGCTACGAGGTCATCGCCACGGCCGCCTTCCAGGACGTGCGCAAGCCCACGCTGATCGAACTCCAGGCCATGAAGGGCCATCTCGTCACCGACGATTCGGGCGGGCTCGCCCATATGGAGGCCGCCTCGGGTCTGTTCGATTCGGCACGCGAGACCCTGTCCCTCGAACGCGACATCAAGTTGTGGACCGACAAGGGCGAGGACATCCGCCTCCTGACCGCCGCCATCGACTTCAAGGCCGGTACGGTGAAGTCCGACCAGGCCGTCGCCGTGACTCTTCCCACAGGGACGGTGGCCTCCGACGGTCTCGACATGGTCGATAACGGTCGCGTCATCTCCTTCGTCGGCAATGTCCATGCGGTGTTCCACGGATCGGACAAAGCCGAGAACGCCGGATCCGAGATCAAGCCCGATGTGAAATCGCCGCGCATCCTCACCTCCGCCGCCGAGCCGCAGGATGGGGAGGCACGCCGATGAGCCGTTCCGCGCTGATCTCCACCCTCGCCCTCTGCAGCCTCCTCGCGGCAGGGAGCGCGATGGCGCAGATTCCGTCCGGCACGTCTCCGGCGCCCGCCGCGAAGGCGACCAAGCCGACCGCGCCGGGGAGCACCTTCGGCGCCAGCGGGGGCAAGGAACCGGTCAAGATCGACGCGGACCGGCTCGACGTGTTCGACCGCGAGAACAAGGCGATCTTCGCCGGCAACGTCGTGGCTGTGCAGGGCGACAGCACCATCCGCTGCTCGACGATGACGGTGCATTACAAGCGCGGCAAGGATGCCAAGCCGGGGGCGCCCGCGCCTGCCGCCGATGGTGCCAAATCGCCGGCCGGCATGGCGGAGAACGGCATCCAGAAGGTGGAATGCGCCGGCCCCGTCACCGTGGTGCAGAACGACCAGGTCGCCACCGGCGACAACGCCGTGTTCGACCAGGAGGCCAAGCGCATCGTGCTCACCGGCAACGTCGTGTTGAGCCAGTGCCAGAACGTCACCCGGGGCAGTCGCCTCGTCTACGACATGAATACCGGCCGGGCGAACATGGACCCGGTGGCCGGCGGCCGCGTCTCGGCGATGTTCGTGCCGCAGAAGGAAGAGGCCGCCAAGGGTGGGGCCAAGGGGTGTGCCCAGCCGGCGAGTGCCGCGGGCAAGCCCGCGCCGAAACCTTCCGAGGCCGGCGCGGAGAAGCCGGCCGCAAAGCCGAGAGCGCAGGCCAATTGACCTCCGCCCTGCCGGTGGCCCCTGCGCCAGACCCGATCAGCTCCCGGATCGCCGATGCGGCTCCTGCAGGAGCCGTGCGCGCGCCCTCCCTCCTGTCGCGCCTCTTTCGCCGCGGCAAGGGGCGGGCGGCGGGTGGTGAGGCTGGCCTGTCCGAGAGTGGCGGCGGTCCGGGCATTCTCCACGTGGAAGGGCTGCGCAAGAGCTACGGCGCGCGCACGGTGGTGCACGAGGCCGGATTGACCGTGCGCAACGGCGAGGCCGTGGGCCTGCTCGGCCCCAACGGCGCGGGCAAGACCACGATCTTCTACATGATCACCGGCCTCGTCTCGGCGGATCGCGGCTCGATCAGTCTCGATGGACTGCCGATCACCCACCTGCCGATGTATCAGCGTGCGCGCCTCGGCATCGGCTACCTGCCGCAGGAAGCCTCGATCTTCCGCGGCCTGTCCGTGGAGGACAACATCCGCGCCGTGCTCGAAGTGGTGGAGCCCAGCCGCAAGGAGCGCGAGCGCAAGCTCGATTCGCTGCTCGAGGAATTCGACATCGCGCGTCTGCGCAAGGCGCCTTCGATCGCGCTGTCGGGCGGCGAGCGGCGTCGCTGCGAGATCGCCCGTGCCCTGGCGACATCGCCGAGCTTCATGCTCCTCGACGAACCCTTCGCCGGCATCGACCCCATCGCGGTGGGCGACATCCAGGATCTGGTGAAGCACCTGAAGCAGCGCGGCATCGGCGTGCTCATCACCGATCACAACGTTCGTGAGACCCTCGGCCTCATCGACCGCGCCTATATCGCCCATTCCGGCCGTATCCTCACCGAGGGCACGCCGGAGGAGATCGTCGCCAACGAGGATGCACGGCGCCTCTATCTCGGCGAGGGGTTTCGGCTCTAAGCAGGTTCGCGTTGGCGCGCCAACGCTTCACGCTGCTTAGCTCTTTGATGTCTCGCAGGTTTTTATCGCAGAACCGGAGGCCACTTCTGCGAAACCTGTTTAGGCCACCAGCCCGATCCGTATCCGCGAATCACGCGCCCGCCCGTGCTGCCCACATCCTCTGCTGCCCAATTTCTCGCCACATTACATGGCGACCAAAAGATGCATGCGTTTTGTGCATGTCTTTAGGCTGGTCGTCCGCGCATGCCAGCGGAGGAGGAATTTAATTTCTCTTTGGTACGAGACAGTTGCGCGAGCATGAGCTGCGTCCGTCCAACCCCGGCTGCGCCGAGCCCGATGGTGCGCCGCAGCATCGTGGTGGAAATCGCGCGCATCGCGCTTTGACGGCGACGCAAGATGGCGATAGACCTAGGCGAAGATAAAAAGAAGCAACATTCATGCCGAGCGGCGTAGGGTTCTGTGCGCGCCTTCGGCTGGGCTCACCTGAAGGCGTCGGGGCAACACCATGAGCTTGCTGCAGCGACTGGAAATGCGTCAGGGCCAAGCCCTGGTGATGACGCCACAGCTTCTCCAGGCGATCAAGCTCCTTCAGCTCTCCCAGATCGATCTCGCCACCTATGTGGATGCCGAACTGGAGCGCAATCCGCTCCTGGAGCGCGTCGAGGGCGAGCCGGACGGTGAACGCGCGAACGGCGAGGTGGCCCCGGAGGCCGCGGGCGAAGGGGATGGCGAGTTCGACTCGGCCGAGCCCGACAACTGGATGTCGACCGAACTCACGGCCAGCAGCGCCGAGATGGAAAGCGTCCTCGACACCCGTCTCGACAACGTCTTCTCCGATGAGAATCCGAGCCATGCCCGCGAGGCTGCCTCGGGCGACATGCTCACCCTGACTCCGGCGCCCTACGGCAATACCGGCGGCAGCTTCGACGGCGAGGCGCCGGATTTCGAGGCGACCCTGACCTCGGAAGTCTCCCTGCGCGAGCATCTCAGCGCGCAACTCGACCTCGCCACCCGCGATGCCGGCGACAGGCTGATCGCCGGCTTCCTCATCGATGCGGTGGACGATGCCGGCTACATGCGCGAGTCCATCGACGAGGTGGCCGAGCGCCTCGGCGCCAGCCTCGATTCCGTGGCGCGGGTGCTCAAGCTGATCCAGACCTTCGACCCGCCGGGTATCGCCGCCCGCGATCTCGCCGAATGTCTGAGCCTGCAGCTGCGCGAGCGTGACCGGTTCGATCCGGCGATGCAGGCCCTGGTCTCCCGCCTCGACCTCGTGGCCAAGCGCGACTTCCCGAGCCTGCGCCGGCTCTGCGGCGTCGATGACGAGGATCTGGTGGACATGCTGGCCGAACTGCGCCGCCTCGACCCGAAGCCCGGGCGGGCCTTCGGCTCGCGCGCCGTGGAGGTGCTGATCCCCGACGTGTTCGTCCGGGCGGCCTCCGACGGCTCCTGGCTGGTGGAGCTCAATGCCGAGGCGCTGCCGCGCGTTCTGGTGAACCAGAGCTACTATGCCCGCGTCTCGCGCGGGGCGGCGGCCGAGGGCGACAAGGCGTTCCTGTCCGAATGCCTGCAGACCGCCAACTGGCTCACCCGCAGCCTGGAGCAGCGGGCGCGCACCATCCTCAAGGTCGCCTCGGAGATCGTCCGCCAGCAGGACGCCTTCTTCGTGAACGGCGTGGCGCATCTGCGCCCCCTCAACCTCAAGACGGTCGCCGAGGCCATCGGCATGCACGAATCCACCGTGTCGCGGGTCACCTCCAACAAATCCATCGGCACCAGCCGGGGCACCCTGGAGATGAAATACTTCTTCACCGCCGCCATTCCGGGGGCGGCGGGCACGGCTTCGCATTCCTCCGAGGCGGTGCGCCACCGCATCAAGCAGCTCGTGGACGGCGAGGCGACCGGCGACGTGCTCTCGGACGACGCCCTGGTGCAGAAGCTCCGCGACGAGGGCATCGACATCGCCCGCCGCACCGTGGCGAAATATCGGGAATCCCTGCGCATCCCCTCGTCCATCGAGCGCCGCCGCGAGCATTTCGCCTACGCCCGTTGAGGGCTGCCGCGTTCTGCGGATGACGTCTGCCCGCCGGGGAAAGCTTCAGGCTCTCCCGCCTGTCACCTCCCGTGCAATGCCGGCTCGCCATTCCGTTGACTTCTCCTCCCGGGGCTCCTTTACTTGCCTCCCGAACGCAACAAAACCGGAGGATACATGGGGTCATTGCGCGTCACAGGCCACGGCCTGGACCTCGGCGAAGCCCTTCGCGGGCGTGTCGAAGAGCGAATGGCCGCCACCTTGTCGAAATATCTCGACAGCCACATGAACGGCACCTGTTCCGGCCATGTGACGCTTCGACGGGATGGGACGGCCTACCGTACCGATTGTGTGCTTCACCTCGTCTCGGGCCTGACGCTCGAAGCGTCCGCCGCTTCGCACGACGCGCATTCGAGCTTCGAGCAGACGGCGGACAAGCTCGAGAAGCGCCTGAGGCGCTACAAGCACCGGCTCAAGGATCATGGCGCCGCCCTGCATGAGGGCGCCACCGTCCAGGCGGCCTACGCTGTCTTCGCCGCGCCGAGCGACGCGGAAGAGGATGTGATCGACGACGATCTCGCCGAGGACGAGGAGGCGCATCCGCCCGTGGTCGCCGAGAGCACCAGGGCGCTCAAGCGCCACTCGGTGAGCGAGGCGGTCACCGCCCTCGATCTCACGGGGGCACCGGTCATCGTGTTCGTTCACGCTGGTACCGGCCGCATCAACGTCGTATACCGCCGCAGTGACGGAGCGATCGGTTGGGTGGATCCGCCGGAGGCGGCAGCTTAACGCGCTCTGCCGGCCGCGTGCCGACCATCGGCCGCCTCGGGATGCGTGGGGACCACGCATCCGCAGCGCTAATGTAGACGAGCGGGGGCCGGTGGGTCGCCGCCGATGGGGCGATGGTCCTTTATGCCGATTCTGGAATTCCTGAGTCCGGATTCCGTGGTGACCTCTCTGCGCGCTCGCGCGAAGAAGCAGATCCTCCAGGAATTGAGCACCCATGCGGTGCGCCAGCTTCCCGCTCTGGACGAGCGTGAGGTGTTCGAGACTCTCCTGCAGCGCGAGCGCCTCGGCTCCACGGGCATCGGCGACGGCGTCGCCATTCCCCACGGCAAGCTTCCGGGCCTCGACCGGCTGTTCGGCCTCGTGGCACGGCTGGAGAAGCCGGTGGATTTCGAATCCCTCGACGGTCAGCCGATCGACATCGCCTTTCTTCTCCTCGCCCCGGAGGGCGCGGGCGCGGAGCATCTCAAGGCGCTGGCCCAGGTGGCGCGTCTCCTGCGCGAACCGGGGGTTCTCGACCGAATCCGGGCCGCGAGGGACGCCAGCGCACTCTACGCGCTCCTGACGCAGCCTACGAAATCCGAGGCGGCATGATCCCGATGGACGTGAAGGCGAAGTGGGCGGCGGCCGCGATGGCGGGGCTCGTCCTGTCGCTCACGCCGGCGCGGGCCGACGTGACCTGCGCCCGCGACGTGCTCGTGGCCAACTCGATGCAGCGTCAGGCCATCGACCAGCTCGAGCAGGCGGATGGCGACGATGCCAACCGCTGCCGGGTCTGGCGCCGCCACGTGGAGACCATGCGCCGGGTCGCCAGCGTCTACGGTCGCTGCCTGTCGGGGGCCGAGCGCGCCGCCAAGCTCGCCGAGGTGCAGACCTCGGAGAAGGATTTCTCCGGCATCATCCGGACGCGCTGCCGCGGGCTGTAGTACGTCGGCCCGAATGGCCGGAACCTGGTTTTCAGACGGGCTGATGCTGCAAGGGTAGGGTGCGCTCGGCACACAGGCCGTTACGGCGGGTCGATTGACTCCGGCCTATTGCACTGGCTGTCCTCACCAGCGCCGCCATGCTGTTCACCCGCCTCCCCGACGATCTGTTCAAGCCGCTCGCCTCGCCGAGCCGGGCCTTCAACGCGGCGCTGCTGCTGCATCTGCATGCCAGGGTGTTCGCCGAGACCACCGAACCCCTGCGCAAGAGCGAGCTGCTGGCCTCCATCGGTGATTTCTCCGCCGACTGGTCCCAGGGCGAGATCGCCGACGACGAGGCCACGCCGGTCGATCCGGTGGAGCGACGCTCGGCGGTCTACCGGCGGCTTCTCGACGCCGGCTGGCTGGTGGAACGGCGCGAGCGCTACGTGCCGGTGGTCGATTTCGATCCGGATGCCCGCCTCGTTATCGAGGAACTCGCCCGTCTCGACCGAGGCGAGACCCGCTCCTATGGCGGTGCGGTGCTGGAGGTACTGGGTAGCCTGGAGAGCGCGGTGGCCAACCCGGCCGAACGTTCGGAGGCCCTGGTCAATGCGGCCAAGGCCTCGCGCGCCTTCCTCGGACATCTGCGCAGCCTCGCCGGCTCGATGCGCAAGATCGAGGAGCGGATCCTGCGCGAGGAAGACCAGGGCGTCGCGTTCCGCCTCTATTTCGAGGAGTTCGTCGCGCGCCATCTCGTCAGCGACTACCGTACCCTGCACACGCGCCTGAACCCGTTCCGCTTCCGCTCCGGCATCGTCCGCGAGGCGGGCCGCGCCCTGCGCGACGACCTCACCCTGCGGGCTCTCGCCGAAGCGGGGCTGCGCGAAGGGAGGGCACAGGACCTGTCCCTGGCCGAGCGGGCGGTACGGGCGGATCTCGCCGAAATCCTCTCGATCTTCGAGGGGCTCGACCGGCATCTCGACGCCGTGGCCGACATCGTGGCACGCCTGGAGCGCCGGATCGCGGCGGCCCTGCGCTACACCGACCATCGCGATTCCGACCGGATCGAGCGTACCGCCGCGGCGTTGCGGGCGGTGGGCGCCGCCGAATGGTCGGAGACCGGTCCCTTCGCCGAGGTCTCGCTCCTGCGTCCGCCCATCGGCGAGCCGCATCTCTACACCCCCCGCATGCGGCGCGCGGCGATCCTGTCCGAGCCGCTGCCGGAGATCCATCTCGACCCTGCCATCGAGGCCTTCATCCTGGCCAAGGACGCCTTCCGCCAGCGGGTGATGGTGACGCCGGAGCGCGTCATCGCCTTCGTCGAGCGCAAGCTCGGGGCGAGCCCCGCCGTCCGGGGTTCCGAGATCGTGGTGGCGGATGTGGACGAGTTCGTGGTGTTCCAGCGCCTGCGCGAGATCGACGTGCTGTTCGACGGCATCCTGACCACGCGCTACCGCCTCTCGCGGGTCGCGGGCCGCGTCTCCAACGGCTGGCTCGACTGCCCGGACTTCCTGGTGGAGCGCCGAAACCCGGCGTTCCGCCCGGCATCGGTTCGCCCACGCGGCGCCTGAGCGGGGACGAACTCCGCATCGGGTCACAATCGGTGACGATCTTGGACCGCCGCCTGATCACATTGATGTTTCCGGACTTGGCAGACGTTGGAAGGGGGATCATGCTTGCCGAAGGCCCGCCGAAGATGCGGGAATACCGGGAGATACGCCGATGACATCCGGGAAATGCTTGATCAAGTCCGCCTGGATCGCGGTCGAGGTGGGCAAGGAGAGATCCGAGCGCGTGCTCGTGGTCGAGACCTATATCGCCGTCAGTCCGCTGGAACGGAACTTCGACCCCTCCCGCTACGACCGGGTCGTGGCGGAGGTCCAGCGCGTGCTCGCCGAGAATCCGTCCATCGACCGCGCCTCGATCCTGAGCATGCACCGCGACACCCAATGCCTCTCGCTGTTCAAGGCGACCCAGCAGGCGGCATGAACGCCGGGCCTTTGTGAAAGGACCGCGATCCGGGTAACGAGGCGCCACGGCGGGACGGGTGTTCCGCCTCAACGCTTCATGGATTGTCGGGATGATCGAGGCCTTCCGCGCCATCGTCGACGGCGACGAGCCTCCGCCTCCGGGGACGCGCGCGCCCTCCGGGGAGGATCTGACGCGGGCGCTCCAGGTGCTGCTCAAGAGCCAATGCATCTATTCCGACACCCCCGGCATCGGGCGCTCCTACGAGCTTGCCCGGCACTACGCGCCCTTCTTCAAGAGCTACTTCGCCTGCCTCGGATACGGGGTCGAGGTTTCGCCCCGCGACCAGATGGTGTTCCTGCGCGTGCCCCCGGACGGTGTGCGCCACGACGGCCAGGCCGAACGCCTGCGCAAGGACGAGACCCTCGTCCTTCTCGCCCTGCGTCTCGCCTACGAGGAGGGGCTGCGCGCGCACCGCGTCACCACCGACGGCGTGGTCGAATGCACCACCGACGACATCGCCGAATCGATCCGCACCGCCGCCCGGAGCGAGGCGCCGGAGGAGGCGCGCCTCACCGAAATCCTCCGCCTCTTCGCCCGCAAGGGCGCCCTGCGCCTGGGGGAGCGCGACAAGGCCGAGAAGATCACGCCGCTGATGCTTCTACCGGGCATCGCCGTGCTCTCGCCCGATGCCTGGATGGAACAGGTCCGCGCCTGGGCCGCGGCGCGCCTCGACGACGACGGCTGAAAGCGGGTCACCGGGGCCGGCGAACGCGCCGATGTCGGCCTTCGGTCGGGATCGGGGCTGCTTAATAAAAGATTTCACATGAAAACATTCCGGTGCGCGGGGACGGACCGTCCCGCCCCTATAGGAGGTGACGCTGCGACCCGACTTGCATCGCGAGCCGACGGCGTCCATGCCGGGCGACCGACACGCCCCGCAGGGAGCCGCCCGACCGGTGTACCGCCTCACCGACATCGTCCTCTCCAACTGGTACCTGATCCGGCGCGAGCAGATCCGCATCCGGGGGGCGGCTGCCCTGGTGGGGCCGACGGGCGCCGGCAAATCGACGATCTTCGATGCCGTTGGAACGGTGCTGGCCGGCAACAATGCCAGCCGCCTCGCCCTCAACGCCTCCGCCTCGGGGCGCAGCGCCCGCACGGTCCGCGATTACTGCCTCGGCTGGATCAGCGACCCGGCCGAGGGCGGACGCCCGACCCGCGAGGCCTGCGAGACCCTGATCGTTCTGGTCTTCGAGAACGAGACCACCGGCCGCGTCGTCTCGGTGGGCCTCGCTTTGGCGGCCCGTGCCGAGGACAGCCGCGAGACCACGCTGTCGCGCTTCATCGCGGTCGGCCATCGCTTCGAGATCGCCGATTACGTCCGCGAGACCGCGGAGGGCAGCTTCGTCGCGCCCTGGCCGGAGATCGCCAAGAACATGCGCATCCAGGCCGACCGGTTCGAGGAATTCCGCTCGTCGGGCGAGCGCTTCACCGCCGAATTGCTGGCGCTGATGCGCGAGGGGGCGTCGAGTCCGGAGCCACGGCATTTCCTGCGCACCTTCTCCAACGCCGTGGCGTTCAAGCCGATCTTCGATTCCTCCGCCTTCGTGCGCTCCTTCGTGCTCGAACCGGAGCCCCTGGACGTCGCCCGCATCCGCCAGTCGGTGGAGAACTGGCGCCGCCTGCTGGAGACGATCGAGGAGTTGGAGCGCCGGCTCACGCATCTCGGGCGCATCCTGAAGCGCTACGAGACCTGGGCCGAGGCCAGCCTCTCGGCCACCCTCGACGATCTGCGCGCCGCTGGCGCCGATCTGCGCCGGCGCATCCTCGATTACGCGACCGCCCGCTCCAGGCTCGGCGAGGTAGCCGAGCGCCTGCGCATCGCCCGCGAGAGTGTGGCCACCAGCCAGGGGTTCGTGCGCGAGATCGACGGGGAAATCGCCGGCAAGAAGGCGATGCTCGCCGGGAGCCAGGGGGAGGGGCGGCTCGCCGCCTCCAATGCCGGCCTCGCCATGCTGGCGCGCGACAAGCGCGACCTCTCCGCCCGCGTCGCCGACCTCGTTGGGATGGTGCAGGAGGCGGGCAAGCTCAACACCCTGTTCTCCGAGATTCAGCGGATCGATCCCGACGCCGCCCGGATCGTGGCCGCGTGCTCGCGCTCCGGCCTGCGCCGTGAGGCGCCCCCGGAGGAATCCCTGCGCCTCGACGGCCCCCTCGGCGGGTTGATCGAGATGCTCGCGGCCCTGCCCGACATCGCCACCCCCCTCGACACCGCCGCCGAGGATATGGCCCTGCGCGCCCGGGCCCAGGAGAAGGAGGCGCAGGCCCTCTCGGCCGAGATCGGCACCGGGCGGACGGGCGGCGCCCGCCTCTCCTCCGACACGGCGGGCTTTCGCGACGAGCTGGCCCGGCTGGGGATCGAGGCCACGCCGATCTGCGAGCTCGCCGAGATCACCGATCCGAAATGGGGGCCGGCCCTGGAGGGCCTGCTCGGCGGCGCCCGCGAGGCCCTGGTGGTGGAGCCGGACAGGCTCAACGAAGCCTTCGCCCATCTCGAAGCCCGCAAGAGCCAGTTCTACCGCTGCCTGCTGGTCAAGACCACCGACACCGCGCGGCGCCGGGGCGGGCGCGACGACGAGGGGCCGATCTCGCTGATCGAGACCCGCGATCCTCACGCCCAGGCCTTCCTCGCCGCGCGTCTCGGGGGCTACGATCTCGCCCCGAACGACGCGGCCCTCGCCCATATGAGCCGCGCCGTGGCGCCGAGCGGCCGCTCCACCTCGGGCATGGCCTATTCCGTGGTGCGGCCGGTCCAATTGATGATGACGCGGGGCAGCCGCGGCCCCACGGCGGAGGGACGGCAGAACCTGGAGCGCGCGGTGGCCGAGGCGCGGCGCCTGCGCGGTGAGGCGGGCGTGCTGCGCGAGGCCGCCCGCATCGCCGCCATGCTGCGGGTCCGCCTCGCGGAAGCGAATCTCGACATCGTCTCCCTGCGCCAGGAGGCCGACGCCATGGAAGGGCGCCGGCGCAGCCTCACCACCGAGCGTGAGGCCGTGGAGAAGGCGGATACCGGCGCGCTGGAGGCCGAGATCAAGGAACTCGCCAAGGAGCGCTCGGCCTATCTCACGGAACTGGTTCAGGTTCTGGAGCCCAAGCGCGACGCGCTGCTCGGCGAGGAAGCGGGGCTGAAGGCGAAGGTCGCCACCGCGCGGGAGGCGATACGGGGCGCGCTCCAGGCGAGGCGCAGCGCCCATGCGCGCTGGATCGCCGGTGATTCCGTCCGCATCCGACTCGTCCGGCCGGCCGGGTTCGATCCGCTGGCGGTGGCGAAGGCCCGGGCCGACGCCGCAGGTCTCGAATCCAAGGAACTGGCGGCTTTGGCCAATGCGGCGCGCGGCGCCGCCCGCGAGGCGATGGAGACGGCGCGCACGCAAGGCCGTGCCGCCGAGCGCGATCTCGCCGAATATTGCGTGCAATGGCGGATCGAGAACCCGCTCGGCAACGGCGACGCCCCGGCCTCCTTCGGTTTCTCTTGGGTCGCCCGCGCCCATGACGAGGTGGCGGGCCACGAGTTGCGGCGCTATCGCGACCAGGCGGTGCGGGCAGAGGGCGAGATGCGCCGCCTCATGACTGAGGACCTGCTGACGCGCCTCGCCGACAAGTTCGAGCGGGTCCGCACCCGCCTCGACGCCCTGAACGAACGCCTCTCCACCCAGACCTTCACCGGCCAGACCTACGCGTTCGAGGCGACCGTCGACCGCCGCTACGCCGCCGTGCATGCCCTCGCCACAGAGGTGGCTCGCTCGGCCGACGCGGCGCAGGCGATTCTGCCGGGGGAAGGCGAGGAAGCGCCTTCGGGGCCGCTCGCCGCCGCCATCGAGGAGATCACCGCCCTGATCGCCGGGGACGAGAGCGCGGCGCGGCTCGCCGATTACCGCAACTATTTCGTCTACGAGATCGGCATGCGCGACAAGGCGGGCAACCGCACCACCATGTCGAACCGGGCCCTGCGCGGCTCGGGCGGCGAGGCGCAGGCGCCGTTCTACGTGGCCATCGCCGCCTCGCTCGCCTCGGCCTATTACCCCGGCGACCGGCCCGGCGACGAGAATCCCGGTCTGGGCCTCTGCCTCCTCGACGAGGCCTTCTCCAAACTCGACGTGCGCAACTCGCAGGCCCTGGTGGACCTCTATCAGGCCTGGGGGCTGCAACTCCTCATCGCCGCCCCGGAAGACAAGCGCACCACGCTCACCGAGGTGATGGACACCATCGTCACCGTCTATAAGAGCCCGGACCTGACCTCGGTGCGGATCGAAGCCGAGCATCCGCTGGAGACGGCCAAGCGCGCGCTGGCGGCCATCAACCCGGAGCGGCAGGGAATCGAGACGTTCCGGGTCTCCGACGCGGCGGAGTGAGGGGGGTATCCTCCCTCAATGCGCTCGGCCTTGACGAACGCGCGATCAGGTCCGCCGCGATGCGGCTTCCCGGATCGCGGTGAGAGTCAGAATGGCGGGGGCACCGTTCCCCGTCACCGCTAGGTGATCGGCGCCAGTGGAGAGAAGCAGCGCCAGGGCGTCCTTCAGCGATGTCTCGGCCGTGACGGACGGCGCATCCGCGGCCTCACCGGGAACCGCGACGACACCCGCTTGCGTCAGCGCGAGACGCCGCAGAGCACGGTCCTCGCCGACGAAGCTCTCCACGAAGGCGTCGGCGGGAGCGACCAGGAGGCGGTCTGGCGTGTCGGCCTGGACGATCCGGCCCTCGCGCATCAGCACGACGTGATCCCCCATCCGCATCGCCTCGTCGATATCGTGGGTGACGATGATGACGGTCTTATTGAGCCGGCGAAGTATCTCGCCGATCTCGCTTTGTAGCCGGCTACGCGCTACCGGATCCACGGCTCCGAAGGGTTCGTCCATGAGGAGGACGGCTGGGTCCGCCGCCAGAGCGCGGGCGACGCCGACACGCTGGCGCTGACCGCCGGAGAGTTCGTCCGGCCTCCGGTCGCGGTAGTCCCGCGGATCGAGGCCGACGAGGGCGAGCATCTCGTCCACGCGATCCGCGATCCGGGCGCGGGACCAGCCCGACAGCTTTGGCACGGTGGCGACGTTCTCGGCGACGGTCCGGTGGGGGAACAGGCCGATGCCCTGCAGGACATAGCCGATGCCGCGGCGCAGCCGCACCGGATCGACCCCCGCCACGTCGCGTCCGTCGAGGAGAATGCGCCCGGCATCCGGTTCCACGAGCCGGTTGACCATGCGCAGGGTGGTGGATTTGCCACAGCCGGAAGGGCCGATGAGGACGCAGGTCGTGCCTTCCGCGATGTCGAGGTCGATCCCATCGACGGCCGGTCGATCCGCGCCGGCAAAGCGACGGTAGACGCCCTCGAACCGGATCATCGACCGAGCCTCGCGGGCTCGGATCTCAGCAGCCGAGGCAGATCGAACCCATCGTTGTCCGCATCTTCCGGTCCCAGGCCTTGTCGCGGGCGGCGGAGACCTTCTGCGCCTTGAGCATGTCGCCTTCGGTCGAGGCCCGGTTGAAGGTGGAGGTCGGCGGCTTCGTCACACCCATGGCGGTGGTCATGCGCTTGGGGGCCGGCTGCTGCGCCGTGGTGGAGGGCTGCGCCTGGACGGGCATGGCGACAAGCAGGCCCAGACAGACGGACGCGGCAAGGAAGCGTGTCATGATCGATCTCGACTTTTCGAATGTGTAGAAACGCAGCAGAGGCAAACGAAGACCGCGCCCCGAATACCAGCTCTCTTCGTCCATCATGACGGCAAGGTTGAGGCGTTGCGATGCGATCTCTCGAATGGCAGGCGTGGATAGTGCCGAATTGTCGTGGGGCTTAGCGTGTGCCAGCGCACCGGGCGACGATCGTTTCGGTCACGGAGTGGTGGGTCACGTCTGTCGTTTAGGGCGGAACGCGACCAGGGTCATGTCGTCCCGGGGTGTCTCGGAGCCGCGATAGGCGGCGAGCTCGGTTTCCAGTGTCCCGATCTGCCGGCCGAGTTCCTCCCCGCGGGTGCGCAGGAGGATATCCGCGACACCGCGATACCCGAGCAATCGCCGCTGCGTACCGTGAATACCCATCTGGTCGGTGATGCCGTCGGTCATCAGGTAGAAGGTGTCGCCCGGCGCCACATCCAGGATGACGTTCCCGGTGCTGAAGCTCTCGCTCCCCTGGCGCGGATAACCGAGTCCCCGCTTGGCCCCCCTGATCCGGGTCACCCCCGCATCCGTGACGGTGGTGAGCGACAGGCCGGCGCCGGCGAAGGTCAGGCGCCGTGCCTCCGGGTCCCAGATGCACAGGCCGCAATCGAGCCCGTCATCGGAATCCGAACCGCGCCCGTCCTGGCGCAGCTGGGCGCGGACCATCTCGTCGAGGACCGTCAGGATCTCGGCCGGCGAGCGAAGGCCGCGCTCGTGCAGCACGCGGTCGAGGGCGGTGGCGACGATGAGCGTGATGAACGCGCCCGGTACGCCGTGGCCGGTGCAATCGGCCACGACGATGATGCTGACGTCACCGAGGCGTTCCAGCCAGAAATAGTCGCCGCCGACCTGATGCAGCGGCTCCCACAGCACGGCGACATCGAGTCCCGCACCGGCCAGCGCCATCCGGTCGGGCAGGACGGAGGTCTGGATGCGACGGGCGTAGCCGATGCTCTCCATGACCTGGTGGTTGGCGTCGGCGAGCTTGGCATGGGCGAGTTCGAGGTCGGCGAGGAGCTGCTTCGCCTCGTCGCCGGCGCGCAGGCCCTCCACCATGCGGTTGAAGGCCGAGGAGATCACGTCGATCTCGTTGCTGGCCCGTATGGCGCCGTCGAACGCCACCGTCGACCAGCGCTTGTGCTCGACCTCGCGCATGGCGAGCAGCAGGCGCTTCAGGGGGGCGAGGACGTGCTTGCGCACGTTGGCATGCAGGGTCAGCACGAAGGCCAGCATCAGCACCAGGCTCGCCCCGACCGCCAGGAGCGCCTGCTTCTCCGCATTGGCGCGCAGGGCTTCGGTGGAAAGTCCCAGCGTCAGGCTTCCCACGGGCTTCGCCTGGCCCGCCAGGGTGATGGCGGTGGAGGCCCGGATGAGCTCGATGCCGCGTCCCCCCGGCATCTCGCCGATGGACATCACCAGGCCGCCCTCCGCGTTCCAGGCACGGACGAAGCGGAACGCCGGATCGAGGGTCAGGGCCTGGACCTGGGTCGTGTAGACGTCCGGCCGCTCGCTCCAATCGGGTCGGGCGATGGCCTGGGCGGTGAGGGCGACGAGAAGGTTCGCCCGTTCGGTATAGAGCCTGAGACTGTCGTTGTAGTTCACCCAGGCGATGCCGACCTGCGTCGCCAGCACCACGATGGCGATCACCGGGTAGATCCGCAGGAACAGGGTGTGCGCCAGACTGTCGAGGTCGCGCCCGCGGGCCGAACCGCGCAGGGCGCCCGGGCGCATCGTACCGGGCGCGGATGTCGACACGTCGGTGAAACCGGCCAGTTCCAGGAAGTCGTCGCCGCGCAGGGGACCGCCTCCCCTCAAGGAGCGCTTGCGGGTGGGGGAGGCGACGGCGGGCGTTGCCCCCTCGGCCGCAGGATCGAACGTCATGGCGGCGGTCCGTCCGCGGACGGGCCGCGGGACGGGCGGACACAGCCCCGTCCGGCATGTTTGGCCGCATAGAGCGCAGCATCGGCCCGGCCCAGAGTCTGCTCGAAGGTCTCGGTTCCCTCGATGGCGGCGATGCCGATGCTGACGGAGAGCGCCAGCGGTCCTCCGGGCCACGCCACGCCGGTTTCCCCGACGAGGCGGCAGATGTCTTCGGCCACCGTGAGCCCGGCATCGGCCCCGATCTCGGTGAGCAGAATCGCGAATTCCTCGCCGCCCATGCGGCCGATCACGTCCACCTTGCGCAGGCGCCTCCGGCAGGTCTCGACGAAGCTGGCGAGGGCCGCGTCTCCGGCGGCGTGGCCGAACTCGTCGTTGAGGCGCTTGAACCGGTCGAGATCCGCCATGAGGAGGCAGGCGGGAACCCGGTCGCGCTCGTATCGCAGCCATTCACGCTGGCTGATCTCCATGAAACGGCGACGGCTCACCGCGCCGGTGAGGTCGTCGGTATCGGCCAGATGCCTCAGCTTCGCTTCGAGCCGGGTCCGATGCTCGATCTCGCCGGACAGCGCCTCGTTGAGGGCCTGTAGGTCGCGTTGCTGCTCGGCGAGGCGGTGATTCGCCTTCTGCAGGTCGAGCTGCATCCGGTCGCTCATCCTCACGAGGCGGCGCTGCTCGCGATAACTGCGCCGGTAGGCTTCGGCGAGTTGCTGGACGCCGCCCGCGACCTGCGCGAGCCCCGCCAGCATCCCATCGGTCTTCCCCAGGACCGCTTCCTCGGTATCGTACAGACTGAACGCGTCGCCGACGACGGGGGGATGGTCGGTTGGCGGAACGACCCCGGGCTTGGCCTTCATCCGTGTCAGTTCCCCGCCTGCGAGGTCTCGACGAGATCGAAACGTGCATGGGAAAAGTCGGAGGCGAAATCCTCCCCGGCCTCGGCGATGGTCTCGTCGCCCTCGGCGTAGAGCCAGCGGATGGTGACGCCACGGCCTTCGCCGGCTGCGGCCTCGAGGGGCATGAACAGGTTCATCAGTCCCTTGGCGCTGGAACTGTTGAAATAGACGAGGGCGACCTCGAACACGATCGGTTCCGGACCCGACAGGGCGAGGTAGGACCGCAGGGACTGGAGCAGGGGGCCGAAGAAGGCCGCGGCATCCTCCGGATACGATTCGCCGCTCAGCCTGAAACGGCCGGCTCCGAAGTCGAAATCCACCTCGGGGGATCGGGCGGTCGCCGGAATTTGAATGCGGTCCATCGCCGGGGCGCCGTCAGATATAGGCTTTGAGGCAGAACAGACTGCGCTCGTCGCCGAGATCGTGAAAATCGAACTCGACGGGAGCACTCGACCGGCGAGCGATCTCGATCAGGCCGATGCTCCCTCCGAGGCTGCCCTCGTCGGGGGGCTGGCGCAGTTTCTCGCGGTAGAAACGCTTGAGTTCTTCGCTGGACATGCCGGCAATGTGGTCCAATCGCTCATGCAGAACGGCGGCATCGGCCTTGGGAACCTCGTTGCCGCACACGACGAAGAAGCGCGCGTTCTCGACGCCGACCACGATCATCCCCGCACTGATCATGCCGCAGGACGCCTTGTCCCCGGGGAGCTTGTCGGCCGAGTAACGAATGATGTTCTGGGCCTGCTCGACGAAGATCGAGAACACCCGCTTGGCGATGGTCGCGTCCGTCTCACCCTGGATCATCCGAAGCTTCAGGACTTCGCCGAGGGAAAACAGCACGTTCTCCGAGATGTCGCCGCCGAACGACAGGATGATACCGTTACGCTTCGATGTCTCGAAGAAGGATTTGAAGTCCCGCGCGAGCACAGCATCCTCCTCCCGATGGCGGAAGGTGCCGCACGGTGAGCGCCCACCTTCACTGCCCGACAGCACTAACCCAAAGGCCTCTACAGAGAGTTACCGCCTCGCAATCTGGCGGAGTGCGAGCAAATTCCATTCCATCCGGTTAACCAGGACGACAGGATTGGACGACCCCGCGCCATGGTTCCGACAGGAGAACTATCTCGGTCCAAGGTGTCGATGATAGATCGGACGGCATCGGGTTCGTTCTGCGAAAAGAAACAATTTATAGGGATTTGTTTCTGTAAAACTCGCGAGCGCGCCTGTGTTTGGGCACGAACCCAGACCTTGCCGGTCTGAAGCGGATCGGATCGTGACACAAGACAAGTCCGTCCTCATCGTATCGGATCGACCGGACCGGGTGAGACTGCTGGCGCGCGCCATCACCACCATCATGCCCTGCCGCAGCGTTCTCGGGGACCAGTCGGCTCCCGCCATCCTGCCCGTCGTCGCCGTCATCGATCTGGATCCCCGTGACGGCGTAGCGGCGGCCTGGGTGGTCCGTCTCCTGGCGATGCGCGTGCCCTGCCTCGTTCTCACGAATGCGCCCGCCCACATCCCGGACAGGGCGAATCCGGCCCTGCGCGTCACGGCGGCCGATACCCCGCGCCCGACCATTCTCTCCCTCCTGTTCAGCCTCATCGATGCCGGCGAGAAGCTGCGCACGCGTCACGCCGGCGAGACCGCCGCATTGGAAGGCAGGGCGCACCGCGCCTGCTCCGTGGTGGCGGACCTGTTCCATGCGGCGCAAGCCGATCGGCCGATCTCCTCGGAGGAGGCCGATGCGGGAACCGACGTCATTCTGGAGGCCGTTTCCGAGGGTGGCATCCGCGCGTGGCTCGAGGTGATCGGACGCTACGACGAGCTCCTCTACCAGCACTCCCTCAGCGTCGCCGGCTTTGCCGCGGCCTTCGGCTTCCACCTCAAGATTCCCCGGGCCGACCGGAAGCGCCTCGCGAAAGCCGCGTTGCTGCACGATATCGGCAAATCGAAGATTCCTCTGGCCATCCTCAACAAGCCCGGTGCGCTGACCTCGGCCGAGATGGCGACCATGCGCACCCATGCCGCCGCCGGTGCCGACATGCTCGCCAGGCAGGAGGGGTTCGATGCCGCCATGCTCGACGTGGTCCGGCATCATCACGAGATGCTCGACGGCAGCGGCTACCCGGCCGGCCTCACCGGCGATGCGATTCCGGATCTCGTCCGCCTCGTGACGATCTGCGACATCCACTCGGCCCTCACCGAGCGGCGGGCCTATCGCAATCCGCTCCCGCATGCCGAGGCCCATGCGATCATGCTCGGCATGACGGGCAAGCTCGACATGCCGCTCCTGCGGGCCTTCCAGCCCATCGTCCTGCAATCGAGCCATGGCGACGCATTGGTCTAGCGCCTCGCGGCGTTCGGTTTACCGAACCCTGTCCGGTTCAGGTGGAGCGTTCTTCCAGGGCGGACCCGTCGATGGGCCGTGATTCTGCATGAAATTGCCAAGTCGAAAGTTTCATCTCCTACGGGGACATCTTGCCGAAGACCGATCTCCCATGCCTCGTTCTTTTAAAAGCACGTTTCGTTGACCCGGATCGCCGCTGCCATCACATTTCGGTAACGATGCCGAGGGGCATTCCATGACCGGACGGCCCGCCATGACTGGACGGCGCGTTCGGATCAAAGTCCCCGGCGCATTCCCGTACCCGATCGGTAGGCGCTCGATGTCCCTTCAAGGCAGCTCTTTCTCAGGCCCGCTTCCGCGCATCGTCGGCTTCAGCGCCAACCTGCAGCGTCCCTCGAAGACGCGTGCGCTGGTCGAAGCCGTGGCCGAGGCGACCGGCGCGCGGCTGCGCGCCGACATCCGCCTGTTCGACGTGGTCGATGCCGGGACCGGCCTCGGCGCGGCCTGGTCGCGCGACCAGCTCTCGCTGCCCGCTCGGCGCATCCTGGAGGCGATCGAGAACGCGGACGCGCTCATCGTCGGAACGCCGGTCTACAAGGGCGCCTATACCGGCCTGTTCAAGCACCTGTTCGACTTCGTCGATCCGGCGGCCCTGGCGGGCAAGCCCGTCGTGCTCTCGGCCACCGGCGGGGGCGCGCGGCACGCCCTCGTCGTCGAGCATTCCCTGCGGCCCCTCTTCGGCTTCTTCAGCGCGCAGACCGTCCCGACCTCGGTCTATGGCAGCGACGCGGACTTCTCCGACGGCGTCCTCGTCGACGAGGGCGTGCGGGGCCGCGTTTCCGATGCTGCGGCCCAGCTCGCCGCGCTGCTCGGCGCACGGGCGAAGCCCTCGGC
>NZ_VRVC01000277.1:0-1117 GCF_008040005.1 Methylobacterium sp. WL19 | reverse complement strand
GATACCCGCACCGTCCTGCTGAACCAGGTGTCCTGGGGCGCGATCTTCGCCGGCGCGGTCACCGCCCTGGTGACCCAGGTCGTCCTCAACATGGTCGGCGTCGGCATCGGCCTGTCCAGCGTCGGAGCGAACGCCGCCGACAACCCGGCCGCCTCGACCCTGTCGCTCGGCGCCGGTGTCTGGTTCATCGTCTCGGGCATCGTCGCCGCTCTCGCGGGCGGCTTCATCGCCGGACGCCTGTCGGGCAAGCCTGTGACGGGCGCCGCCGGCCTGCACGGCCTGGTCTCCTGGGCGGTGACCACCCTCGTCGTCCTGTATCTTCTCACCTCCGCGGCCGGCGGCCTCATCGGCGGCGCCTTCTCGGGCGTGACCAGCACGCTCGGCGGCGCCGGCTCCCTCGTCGGCGGTACCGTGCAGACCGCCGCGCAGGCCGCAGCCCCGTCGCTGTCCAAGATCACCAACCCGCTGGACGGCATCGAGCAGAGCGTCCGCCAGCAGGCGGCCGGCCAGGACCCGCAGGCCGCCAAGGACGCCGCCGTGGCAGCCATCCGCGCCCTGTTCACGGGGGATCCCGCCCAGAAGGCCCAGGCCGAGAACCGCGCCGCCGACGCGCTGGCCAAGGCCCAGGGCATCCCGGTCGACCAGGCCAAGACCCAGATCCAGGACTACAGGAAGCAGTACGAAGAGACCGTCGCCAGCGCCAAGCAGAAGGCCGAGGCCGCGGCCGTGGCCGCCAAGTCCGCCGCCACCCAGGGCGCTTTCTACGGCGCGCTCGCCCTGATCCTCGGTGCCCTCGCCGGCTTCTTCGGCGGCCGCCTCGGCGCTCCGACCCTCGCCACCCTCACCGATCGCTACGACGCCCGCCGCGTCTGAGCGGGATCGCCGGCCGGTCACCGCGACCGGCCGGCCCCTCCCTTTCGACGATCACCCCGAACCCAAGGAGCCATCCCATGAGCAGCACCACAGACAAGCTGAAGGGTCTCGCCAACGAAGCCGTCGGCAACCTCAAGGAGGGTGTCGGCAAGGTCACCGGCAACGACAAGCTCGTCGCCGAGGGCAAGGCCCAGGAACTCAAGGGCGAGGCCCAGCGCACCGTCGGCGAGGCCAAGGACGGTGT
>NZ_VRVC01000276.1:0-1122 GCF_008040005.1 Methylobacterium sp. WL19 | reverse complement strand
ACCACCACCGGCGTCCCGCCGCCGGAGCGGTCGCCCTCGGGGTCAGGCGCGGCGGCGGGACGCCGGTGGTGGTGATGCTCACCGATGGACGGGCCAACGTTGCCCGCTCTGGAATCGCCGGGCGGGAGCGCGCGGCTGAGGATTCACTCAAAGCCGCCCGCCTTTTCCGCGAGGCGGATGTCCGCGCCATCCTCATCGACACGGCCCAGAGGCCGCAGGAGTCGGCGCGCCGCCTCGCCGCCGCCATGGGGGCGCGCTATCTGCCCCTGCCCCATGCCGATGCGGGGGCGATGAGCGCCGCGATCCGGTCGGCGCGGGAATAGGGGTTCCAGCATGCGCGCGCCCGCCGAACGACCCCGCTGGGAGCGCGAGGGCGCCGACTGGCCGCACCGGGAGGCGAGCCGCTTCGTCACAGCCTCCGGCCTCAACTGGCACATCCAGGAAATGGGGGAGGAAGGGGCACCGACCGTGCTGCTGCTCCACGGCACGGGGGCCGCCACCCATTCCTGGCGGGGGCTGATGCCGCTCCTGGCGACGCGGTTTCGGGTTCTCGCCCCGGACCTGCCGGGCCACGGCTTCACCGACCCGCTCCCCGCCGCAAGACTCTCCCTGCCGGGGATGGCCGCCGCCGTCGGCGACCTCCTCGACAGCCTCGACCTCCGCCCGACTCTCGCCGTCGGCCATTCGGCGGGGGCGGCGCTCCTGGTCCGGCTCTGCCTCGACGGGCGGATCGCGCCCGATCTCCTGGTGGCGCTCAACGGCGCGCTCACCCCGTTTCCCGGCCTCGCCTCGGTGCTGTTCCCCAGCATGGCCCGGCTGCTCTTCCTCAACCCGGTCACCCCAAAACTCTTCGCCTGGACCGCCGACCGCCCGGCGGTGGAGCGCCTGATTCGCGGCACGGGCTCCCGCCTCGACCCGCAGGGGCTCGATCTCTACCGACGCCTGTTCCGCACACCCGGCCACGTGGCCGGGGCGCTCGGCATGATGGCGAACTGGGACCTCGCCACCCTCGATCGCGCCATCCCCCGCCTCGCCACCCCGACGCTCCTCGTGGTCGGCAGCGAGGACAAGGCCATCTCCCCCGACACCGCCTTCGCCCTGAAGAAGCGCCTGACCCACGCC
>NZ_VRVC01000275.1:0-1148 GCF_008040005.1 Methylobacterium sp. WL19 | reverse complement strand
ACGATGGCCAAAGAGAAGTTTGCCCGCACCAAGCCGCACTGCAACATCGGCACGATCGGTCACGTCGACCACGGCAAGACGTCGCTGACGGCGGCGATCACGAAGGTCCTGGCGGAGTCGGGTGGCGCGACGTTCACGGCCTACGACCAGATCGACAAGGCCCCCGAGGAGAAGGCCCGCGGCATCACGATCTCGACGGCTCACGTCGAGTACGAGACGGCCAACCGTCACTACGCCCACGTCGATTGCCCCGGCCACGCCGATTACGTGAAGAACATGATCACCGGTGCCGCCCAGATGGACGGCGCGATCCTGGTCGTGTCGGCCGCCGACGGCCCGATGCCCCAGACCCGCGAGCACATCCTGCTCGCCCGTCAGGTCGGCGTGCCGGCGCTGGTGGTGTTCCTCAACAAGGTCGACCTCGTCGACGACGAGGAGCTCCTCGAGCTCGTCGAGATGGAGGTGCGCGAGCTCCTCTCCAAGTACGACTTCCCCGGCGACGACATCCCGATCACCAAGGGCTCGGCCAAGGTCGCCCTCGACAACGGCGACAAGGCCGTCGGCCACGACGCCGTGCTGAAGCTGATGGAGTCGGTGGACGCCTACATCCCGCAGCCGGAGCGTCCGATCGACAAGCCGTTCCTGATGCCGATCGAGGACGTGTTCTCGATCTCGGGCCGCGGCACCGTGGTGACGGGCCGCGTCGAGCGCGGCATCGTCAAGGTCGGCGAGACCGTGGAGATCGTCGGCATCCGCGACACCCAGACCACCACGGTCACGGGCGTCGAGATGTTCCGCAAGCTGCTCGACCAGGGCCAGGCCGGCGACAATGTCGGCGTGCTCCTGCGCGGCACCAAGCGCGAGGACGTCGAGCGCGGCCAGGTCGTGTGCAAGCCCGGCTCGGTCAAGCCCCACACCAAGTTCAAGGCCGAAGCCTACATCCTCACCAAGGAGGAGGGCGGTCGCCACACCCCGTTCTTCACCAACTACCGGCCCCAGTTCTACTTCCGCACCACCGACGTGACCGGTGTCTGCGAACTGCCCGAGGGCACCGAGATGGTGATGCCCGGTGACAGCGTCACCATGGACGTCACCCTCATCGTCCCCGTCGCCATGGAAGAGAAGCTCCGCTTCGCCATCCGTGAAGG
>NZ_VRVC01000274.1:0-1160 GCF_008040005.1 Methylobacterium sp. WL19 | reverse complement strand
CGCTGGGGTCAGCTGGTGATCGGCGTGATCTGCATGGTGATGATCGCCAACCTGCAATACGGCTGGACGTTCTTCGTCCCCGACATCCAGAAGAAGTTCGGCTTCGACCGGGCGGCGATCCAGTGGGCCTTCACCCTGTTCGTGCTGTTCGAGACCTGGCTGGTCCCGATCGAGGGCTGGTTCGTGGACAAGTACGGCCCGCGCGTGGTCGTGCTGTTCGGCGGCGCGCTCTGCGGCATCGGCTGGGTCATCAACTCCTACGCCGCCTCGCTCAACATGTTCTATCTCGGCCAGGTCGTGGCCGGCATCGGCGCCGGCGCCGTCTACGGCACCTGCGTCGGCTCGGCCCTGAAGTGGTTCCCCGACAAGCGCGGGCTGGCCGCCGGCATCATCGCCGCCGGCTTCGGCGCCGGCTCCGCCCTGACCGTCGCCCCGATCCAGTGGATGATCGCCGACCATGGCTTCCAGGCCGCCTTCTTCAACTTCGGCATCGGCCAGGGCCTCGTCGTCTGCGCGCTCGCCTTCTTCTTCACCTCGCCCAAGAAGGGCCAGGTGCCGGAGGTCGTGGCCAACGCCAACATCATCCAGACCCGGCGCAACTACCCCCCCGGCGAAGTCGCCCGCCAGCCGATCTTCTGGCTCATGTACTTCATGTTCGTCATCGTCGGCGCCGGCGGCCTGATGATCACCGCCAACCTCAAGCCCATCGCCTCCGATATCGGCGTCGACAAGGTGCCGGTCACCATCATGGGCATCACCATGGTGGCCATCACCTTCGCGGCCACCATCGACCGCGTCCTCAACGGCCTGACCCGCCCGTTCTTCGGATGGGTCTCCGACAAGATCGGCCGCGAGAACACCATGTTCATCGCCTTCGCCATGGAAGGCTTCGGCATCTACATGCTCTACCTCTGGGGCCACGATCCCCTGTGGTTCGTCCTGCTCTCAGGGTTCGTGTTCTTCGCCTGGGGCGAGATCTACTCCCTCTTCCCCTCCACCTGCACCGACACCTTCGGCACCAAGTTCGCCGCCACCAATGCCGGCCTGCTCTACACCGCCAAGGGCACCGCCGCGCTTCTCGTGCCCGTGGCCAACTACCTCCAGCAGGCCACAAACAGCTGGGACGGCGTCTTCCTCGTCGCCGCAGGCGCCAACATCCT
>NZ_VRVC01000273.1:0-1178 GCF_008040005.1 Methylobacterium sp. WL19 | reverse complement strand
GAACGGCCCCGCGGCCGGGGCGGGCGGCGGCCCGGCGCCTCGGCGGGCGCCGTGAGAATGCCTCACAAAACTTCCGATCCCGGGCGGTTCTCGCTCCAGGCACGACAGCGGAGCGGGAGTTTTGTGAGAGACACTCAATTCGGGCGTGACCTCCGGGACGGACGCTACGGTCTCGACCACCCCTCGCCGACCCCGATCGGCGATGGCGGGCGAAGTCGGCGGCTGTTCCCTCGCGAAAGCCGCCGCCGCGACCCGGCCCGGAGATGGTCTCCATCGGCACCCGCATGGCCTCGCGTGAGGAGAGCGGACCCGGTGTGACCGCACGGTGCGGGACTATTCGTGGCCCGGCCCACCAGGGTTGCCCCCGCGATCCCAGGGCGGCTAGACATCCCTGCGACCGGAACGCCGCATGTCACCGCGCCGGTCGCCGCCTCTTCCCCGTTTCGCGAGGAGCCACGATGCAGAGACCCGAGGATCGCACTGTTGCCCAGACCGGGTCCGCTGCATGAGGGTCGTCCGCGCGGCGCGCCTCCACCTGAAGGAGGGGGCCTCCGACAAGGTCTACGAGGTGGACCTCGTGGAGAACGACGCGGTCGCCGCCCCTGAGCGCTTCCTCGTCAATATCCGCTACGGACGACGCGGCACGATCCTGCGCGAGGGATCGAAGACGGCGCAGCCGATCACCGCCGATGCCGCCGCGAAGGTGTTCGACAGCGTGGTCGTCGCGAAGGTCAATGCCGGCTACCGCCGGATCGACCCGGCCGCTTCCTTCCCCGGACCGACGGTCGAGGCGGAATCGCGGGAGGGCGGCACCCCGGCCGAGGGCCGCGACGGCATCCTTCTCGCGCGGCTGGCCTCCTGCCGGCGCGGGCTCTGGCCGGAGAAGGATCGCGAGCGCCTGCTCTGGCGCATCGGCCAGCTCCGCATCGCGCGAGCGGAGCCGGACCTCGTCGCCCTGGTGCGGGACATCGGTCCGGCGGGGGCGAGCTACGCCCTGGTCTGGGCGCTGGCGCGCGCCGTGGGGGGCAAGGCGGCACCGATCCTCGAGGCCGTGGCGGCCGAGACGAGCAGCGTCGTGATCCGTGACCTCGCCCGCTTCGCCCTGGTCTCGCCGCTGATGGGCGCGCAGCGACGCTCCTCGGGAGAGGAGGCCGACCTGCCGGAGGCGGTCGCCCGGC
>NZ_VRVC01000272.1:0-1183 GCF_008040005.1 Methylobacterium sp. WL19 | reverse complement strand
CGCGCGCCCGCGCCGCGCAGGCGGGCGATGAAGCGGGCGGCGCCCACCGCCTCCAGCAGGTCCACCGCCGGCACGTTCAGAGAAAGCTGAAGCGCGCGCCGCGCCGTGACGGTGCCCTGGTAGCTGAGATCGAAATTCTCCGGCGCGTAGGAGCCGGCGAAGCGCACCGGCCGGTCGTCGAGGAGGGTCTCGGGATGGGCGATGCCGTTCTCGAAGGCCAGCGCGTAGATGAACGGCTTGAGGGCCGAGCCGGGCGAACGGATCGCCCCCGTCATGTCGATGGCGCCGGAGCGGCTGGCATCGAGATAGCCGGCGCTCCCCACCTGCGCGATCACCGCGCCGGTGCGGTTGTCGATGGCGAGGATCGCCGCAGAGATGCCCGGCCCCATGGCGGCGGCGCGCTCGGCGGCCAGCCGTTCGAGGCTCGCCTGCAATCGCCCGTCGAGCGAGAGGCGCTGGACCCGCGCGTCGGGATCGGCCGCCAGAGCCGCTTCCGCCGCATGGGCCGCCAGCATCGGGAAGGGCTTTCGCTGGTCCGGCACCGGTTCGGCCTTGGCGGTTTTCGCCTCGGCGGACGTGATGACCCCGCGCGCGGCGGCGATGTCGAGGACCCTGTCGCGCGCCTGACGCGCGCGGGCGGGGTAACGATCCGGCCGGCGCACCTCGGGCGCCTGGGGCAGGCCGACGAGGAGGGCGGATTCGGCGAAGGAGAGCCGGGCGGGCTCGCGCCCGAAATAGGCGAAGCTCGCCGCCCGCAAGCCCTCCACCGGGCCGCCATAGGGCGCGAGCGCGAGGTAGAGGTCGAGAACGCCGTCCTTCCCCAACCGGCGTTCCAGCTGGACCGCCCGCACCATCTGCCGGAGCTTGGCGCTGAGCGAGCGTTCGGGCCGCGGCTCCACGAGGCGAGCCACCTGCATCGACAGGGTGGAGCCCCCGGAGACGATTCTGCCGTGCCGGAGCCATTGCCACGCGGCACGCAGGGTCGCGGCGGGGTCGATGCCGGGATGGTCGGCAAAGCGCCGGTCCTCGTAGGCCTTCAGCATGGCGAGCATGCGCGGATCGACATCCGCCCCCGTCACCGGCAGCCGCCAGCGCCCATCGGCGGTGGCGAAGGGGCGCAGGAGATGGCGGTCCCGATCGAGGATGACGGTGGAGCGGAGGCTCGCCTGGGTCAGGTCGAGGG
>NZ_VRVC01000271.1:0-1204 GCF_008040005.1 Methylobacterium sp. WL19 | reverse complement strand
CGGTACATGCCGACGCAAGTGTAAAGACTGCGGATTGCAGCAAGGACTTCAACGACACAGGTTGGTCTCCAAACGACGAGAAAGCTACAGAGATGACGAGCGGGGCGGGTGGCGGTTATGTTTTATTCTTCTGATATTATAGTTTGAGCAGACTTCTGCCGGCGGCCCTTGTCAGTGGCCGCCGCTGCGGGCAGCGTGGCGGAGAGACTGTCTCGAAGCGCCAGACAACATCTTTGATTGTCTGCTTCCTGTACGGATCTGATCTTCTTCAGACCCTGGCTGTTCTAGCCTTTGCACTGTATAAAGCGTTCCTGCCGCCTGATTTATGGGTAAAATGGCAAAACACAAAAGTCTATAAAACGCACACGTCCGGTCAAATGATGTTCACGCGGCCTATTGTTTGAACAAGTGCCTGGTTAATGATTTTTGTATCGGTTATTTTGCAGAATTTAAAACTCTAATGCAATAAATAGCAGATCTCTTTGTTTGGATAATTTGATTCATGCGCGATGTACTGCGAGCGTATCCGGAAGCTTCGATCCGCCCCTGTTTTCCAAAAGCCATCGGGGCGGGGGCGACCCTCGAAGATGTCGCCGGGTCCGAGGAAGGAGTATGGGCCTGCAAAAGACGCCAAGTCGTCTTAAAGGCGGAAATGTAGGTGGTGTAAAACGAGCCGGAGTCTTAAATCTAATTGGGTAGACGCTTACTATCGCTGGACAACGGAGACTTCTACTATCGCGATGCCGGCCTGTCGAAACGGAGCGGGCGCGGCCCGCCGCGCGGCATGCTCACCGGCCCCGGATCAAGGTTCGAGCGCCGGGGGGCGCAACGGCGAAGGCGAGAAAAGGCGGGCAGCCGCATCACCGCCTGAACACCCCCCCTTCATCGGGACCCGGCGCTTCGACGCAGCAAGCACAGCCACACAACGCCGCAGGTCACCCGAGGATATGTGTGGCCACATCTCGCAATCCTCGCGAAATCAGCCCAGTTTAAGTGTTTAGACCTATGGAACCAGAGCCGTGCGGTAGATTATTCGAGTAAATATTTTGGAAGAGCAATACCCAGGATCGTATTCCCGGGTATTGCGTCTTGGGTATCTAAGCTCGACTTTCTGACGAAAGCCCGGCGCGGGTTATTTCGGCAGGGGGCCGAAACTCCACGGGGGCGAGCTCGCCAAGAGGAGGAGCGAGACGTCGGCACCGGC
>NZ_VRVC01000270.1:0-1223 GCF_008040005.1 Methylobacterium sp. WL19 | reverse complement strand
TGCCCGGCGGCATGCGCCGCGGCGCATGCCGCCGGGCAGGCCCTGGGCATCGGCGGATACCGGCATGGCGAGGGCGGACAACGCGAGGGCCGCCGCCACGGCGAGGTGCTTCAGGATCGGTCTCATGGTTTTCCTTCTCGGAGGTCGGCTGGTTTCGTCGGCACTTAGTGCGCGAGGAAGAGGGGGATCGGACACGCCGTCATCAGCGTTTGGGTGAGCCCGCCGAAGAGCCACTGCCGGATGGGGCCGTGGCGATAGGCGCCCATGACCATCATGTCCGCGCGGTAGCGGATGGCCGCGTCGCGGAGGGTCTCGGCGACGTCGCCGTCCGGACGCACCGGCAGGTCGTCCACGGTCACGGCGATGCCGTGGCGGGCGAGGTGCGGAGCGAGCTCGGCGCCCGCGACCGACCTCGAAAGCTCTTTCTCGCCGACGACCGAGATGATCTCGACGGCGTCGGCCGCGAGCAGGAACGGGAGCGCGTCGTTGACGGCCCGGGCCGCATGCGCGCCGCCGTCCCAGGCGATGACGATGCGCCGGCCGGCAAAGGCGTTGTGGCCGGCGGGGACGACGATGACGGGGCGGCCGCTGTTGAACAGGGCCGCCTCGATCAGCTCCCGGTCGAGGTCGATGGTGCGCTCCTCGGCATCCAGGATGGTGAGGTCGTGCAACCGGGCCTTGGCCGCGAACGTGGCGAGGATGTCCGGATGCGTCAGTTGCGGGCTATCAACGGTGCACGCGACACCGGCGCTCGCGGCGTCGCCACGGACCTTCTCAGCCACCGCCTGGCTCAGGCCGGCGGTCCGCCCGTTCTCCTCGGAGACGAGGCCCTGTCCGAACCCGCCGGCGAGGGCGCTGGTCATGACGATGCGACGCGAAGCGGCCTGCACGGTGAGGTGCGCCCCGGCGGCGACGGACAGCGACAGGGCGTAGCCGATGGCGTCACTTGTCTCGCCCTGCTGACCTTCCTCGGTCAGGCCCACGATGACGTTCTTGATGTTCTGGAGTGCCGGCATGGAAGCGTCCTCGGTTTCGTTGGACGAACCCTAGCCCCGGCCCCGCAGGAGTCCTTGATCCAGCGCAAAGTCGGAAGCTTAGAGCGCCTAACAGAACCGTTTGATCTGGTTGAGGGTGATGAGGCTGGCCGCGAGGCTCGTGAAGGCCTCGTAGATGTCGCTGCGTCGCTCGTAGCGGACGGGCAATCGACGGAATCGGTTGAACCA
>NZ_VRVC01000269.1:0-1240 GCF_008040005.1 Methylobacterium sp. WL19 | reverse complement strand
TGGCCTGCTTCCGGTTCCGTGGACACCCAGTCTGGGTGTCATAATGGAATCGGAGGTGTGGAATGCAGCGTCGCAAGTTCAGTCGTGAGTTCAAGGTCGAAGCGGTTCGGCTGATCAAGGAGCGGGGCGTTTCGGTCGCTCAAGCTGCCCGTGATCTGGACGTGCATGAGAACGTCCTGCGCAAATGGGTGAGGGAGCTCTCGTACGATCCGGCCGAGGCGTTTCCCGATCCTGGGCAGATGAAGGCTGAGCAGGTCGAGATCGAGCGCCTGCGTAAAGAGGTCACCCGTCTGAAGGCAGAGCGCGATATCCTAAAAAAAGCCGCGGCGTACTTCGCGAGGGATGCGATATGAAGTTCGCCTTCGTGGTCAAGCATCGCTCGATCTGGCCGGTTGCCTGGATGTGCAACGCCCTCGACGTCTCCCGGTCCGGCTTCCATGCCTGGCTCACCCGACAGGCATGCCGGCGAGCCCAGGACGACGCCGCGATCCTGTTGAAGGTGCGGGCGAGCTTCGCGGCAAGCGACCGCACCTATGGAGCGCGTCGGATCTGGCACGACGTGCTCGCGGACGGCATCTCCTGCGGGCTACATCGGGTTGAGAGGCTCATGCGAGAGAACGCATTGCGGGCTCGGCCACGACGGCGCGGCCTGCCCAAGGATGAGGGCGAGCGCTCCGTTGTCTCCCCCAACATCCTGGATCGGAAGTTCGAAGCGGATCGGCCGAACCAAAAGTGGATCGCCGACTTCACATACATCTGGACGGCGGAAGGTTGGCTCTACGTGGCGGCCGTCATAGATCTGTTCTCACGCCGGGTCGTGGGCTGGTCGATGCAGGCCAGCATGACAGCCCAACTCGTCACCGACGCTCTGCTGATGGCTGTCTGGCGCAGAGGCAAGCCGAATACCCTGCTGCATCACTCGGATCAGGGCAGCCAGTATACGAGCGAACCGTTCCAGCGCCTCATGGCGGATCACGGCATCACCTGCTCCATGAGCCGATCCGGAAACGTCTGGGACAATGCCGCGATGGAGAGCTTCTTCTCGTCGCTGAAAACCGAACGGACGGCTCGAAAGACATACCGCTCGCGGGACCAGGCTCGGGCCGACGTGTTCGACTACATCGAACGCTTCTACAATCCGGCCCGCCGACACTCGACCCTCGGCTACGTCAGCCCAATCGAGTTCGAAAAACAGGCCCAATTAGCTTAGGATCGTGTCCACGGAACCAGCAGCAGGCCA
>NZ_VRVC01000268.1:0-1262 GCF_008040005.1 Methylobacterium sp. WL19 | reverse complement strand
GGGCGGCGCTCATCCCACCGCCGGGCTGGCCGGGACTGACCTGGCCGGGCGCCTGAGCCGCTGCCGGACCGGCCGCGAGCCCGGCGAGGATCATCAATCCCATCAATGATTTGGTCATGAAGCCTGTCGGGGCCGGGCACTTGGCGGCATGGTCGAGGCGCATGGGTTCTTTCCAGGCTGATGCGCCGGAGGTCCGGCACGGCGGAGGGACAATGCCGGGTCCGGTCATGCGGTCAAGCCCGGCCCGGATCGTCCCGCCGTCTCGCGGCCGTTCCTCCATCCACACTCGTCCACAGCCGTCCACAGGGGAAGCGGCTGTAGCCGCTCAGGAATTTTGCATCCCCCCGAAACCGGTTGAGATTGTTCTTGTTTTGTTCTTATTGTCCGCTGATGGGACGGACAGGATGGATTTGGCTCGACGAAGATGCGCGATGACGGCGAAACGGAGACGGACGGGCTCGAGCGGCGCCGGCGGATCGCTCTGGACGCCCTGCGCGGCCACGGGGCAGGACAGGCCGACGTCCTGTCCGTCGAGGCCCTGCCTCTGGGAATCGCCCATATCGATTCCGGCCTTCCCGGCGGAGGGCTCTCCCTTGGCCGACCGCACGAGATCGCCCCGGAATCCGAGGGCGACGAGGCGGCGGCGTTGGGCTTCACCCTCGCCCTCATGGCCCGACACCTCGCGCGGGTGGAGGGGGAGGCTCTCCTCGTCATCGGCAAGGGGCACCCGACACCCTACGGCCATGGGCTCGCCGGGCTCGGCCTCGATCCGGGCCGCCTGCTGATCCTGGAGGTCGAGAGCGACGCGGATGCCTACCGCGCCGTGGAGGAGGCCCTGCGCTCGCAGGGGCTGAGGGCGGTGGCGGGGCTGGTGGATGCCGGCCTGCCGCTGAAGCAGAGCCGGCGGCTGCATCTGGCGGGCGAGGCGGCCTCCCGCCTCCTCCTCGTCCTGCGGCCACCGCAGGCGGAAAACCCGAACATGGCTGCGACCCGCTGGCGGATCGGCTCTGGGGCGGCCCTGCGGGACCGGTTCGGCTGCATCGAGCGGCCATGCTGGCGGGCGCGGCTCGACCGCTGTCGCAACGGACGGACGGGGAATTGGCTTCTGGAGTGGGATCATGCCGCGCATCGTTTCGGTCTGGCTGGAGCAGTGGCCGCTGACGCGCCTCAGGCGCGCTCGGGCCGCGCAGGATGACGCGGTCTCCCCCGCCGTCGTGGCCGCCATCGGGCCGGGAGGCCTGCGCATCACGGCCGTCGACGCC
>NZ_VRVC01000026.1:0-44790 GCF_008040005.1 Methylobacterium sp. WL19 | reverse complement strand
GCCGCCGTGGGGGGGCTCGGCATCAACGCGCGCCGGCGCCTCGGCGCGGCGTTCGTGCCGGAGGAGCGCAACGGCCACGCGGCGGCGCCTCTCATGAGCCTCTCCGAGAACGCCCTGCTCTCACGCTACCCGACCGCGCCGCTGACCCGCTTGGGCCTGCTTCGGCTGGGGGCCGCGCGCGATCTCGCGAAGCGGGTGATCGAGGCCTTCGACGTGCGCAAGGCGGGGCCAGACCCCGCCGCCGGCACCCTGTCGGGCGGCAACCTCCAGAAATTCGTCGTCGGCCGCGAGATCCTGGCGGAGCCCGGCGTGCTCGTCATCAACCAGCCGACCTGGGGCGTCGATGCGGCGGCGGCGGCGCATATCCGGCAGGCGGTGATCGATCTCTCCGCGCGCGGCGCCGCGATCCTGGTCATCAGCCAGGACCTCGACGAGCTGTTCGAAATCGCCGGCTCCATCGCCGTGCTGCACGACGGGACGCTCTCGACGGCGGTGCCCTCGGGCGAAACGACCCGCGAGGCCATCGGCCTGCTCATGGGCGGATCGGGAGACGCGCCGGCCGAACCTCATGACGCATCGAAGGCGGTGCCCCATGCTCACTGACCGATGCCCGCGCAGCCCCTCTCCCCGCACGCGGCTACGGCATTCACGCCTGTCGCGAAATGCGCGGCCCTCCTCCCCCTTGTGGGGAGGAGTTGGAGGTGGGGGTGGTGGGGCCACACTCCTGCTGCGGAGGCTGGCGGAGCCACCCCCACTCCTAACCTCTCCCCACAAGGGGGAGAGGGACGCGGTCTGCCTGCAAGAGCAGATGAGCGAATCCGGTAGCAGCCCGCAGGGAGAGGGGACCGGCGCCTTTCCCGAAAGCCATCCCCGGACGGCCCCGCTCGGGCGGCGGCGGGATCGCGCGGCGGGTCCGACGACATGCGGAGCGCATCATGCGTCTTGACCTCGTTCCCCGCACCCGCCGCTCTCCGGTGCTCGACATCCTCTCTCCGGCGCTGGCCTTCGTGGCGGCGGTGCTGATCGGCGGCCTTGCCGTGGCGGCCCTCGGCGTCTCGCCGGGCGAGGCCTTCGTCACCTATTTCGTCACGCCCCTGAGCGAGGTCTGGTCGCTGCAGGAGATCGCCCTGAAGGCCGCGCCCCTGGCGCTGATCGCCACCGGTCTGGCGTTCTGCTACCGCGCCAACCTCTGGAACATCGGGGCCGAGGGCCAGTTCGTCATCGGCGGCCTGGCCGGCGGCTGGGTCGGCGTCGCCACCCACGGCATGGGCGGGTTCACGCTCTGGATCCTGCCCGCGATGCTGATCGCCGGGACGCTCGCGGGTGCTGCCTACGCGATGATCCCGGCCGTCCTGAAGGTCCGCCTCGGCGTCTCCGAGATCCTCACGAGCCTGATGCTCGTCTACGTCGCCCAGCTCCTCCTCGACTACATGGTCCGCGGCCCCCTGCGCGATCCGGCCGGCTACAACTTTCCCCAGAGCGTCGGCTTCGATCCCGCGGCGCGCCTGCCCTACCTCATGGAGGGCGAGACGCTGCATGCGGGGGTGGTGATCGCCTTCCTCGCCGTGGTGCTGGCGACCGTCGTTCTGGCCCGCACCCTGTTCGGGTTCGAGGTCCGGGTCGTCGGCGCGAGCCCGCGGGCGGCGCGCTTCGCCGGCTTCTCCGATGCCCGCCTGACGCTGGCCGTCTTCGCCATCTCCGGCGGCGCGGCGGGCCTTGCCGGCATCGTCGAAGTGGCGGGAAAGATCGGGCAGCTCCAGCCGGAGATCTCGCCGGGCTACGGCTTCACCGCGATCATCGTCGCCTTCCTCGGGCGGCTCTCGCCGCCGGGCATCCTGATCGCCGCCATCGTCATCGCGCTGACCACCATCGGCGGCGAGGGCGCGCAGATCGATCTGAAGCTGCCCCTCGACCTGACCCGCGCCTTCCAGGGCCTGCTCCTCGGCCTCGTCCTCGGGGCCGACGTGTTCGCCGGCTATCACGTGCGGCTCGTGCCGGGCGGCCCGTCCGGCCGCACGGCGTCGTGAGCCAATTCGAGGGATATCGGAGCCGATCATGACCCTCGACATCGTCCAGATGGTCCTCGTCACGGTCCTGGCGGCCGCGACCCCCCTGATCCTCGCCGGCATCGGAGAGCTCGTGGCCGAGCGCTCCGGCGTGCTCAACCTCGGGGTGGAGGGGATGATGATCTTCGGCGCCGCCGTCAGCTTCGCCGTGGCGGTACAGACCGGCTCGACCTTCCTCGGGGCGCTGGGCGGGGCCGGGGCCGGCCTGCTGCTGGCCGCCCTGTTCGGCATCCTCACCGTCGGGCTCGCGGCGAACCAGGTCGCCTCCGGCCTCTCGCTGACCATCCTGGGGCTCGGCCTGTCGGGGTTGGTGGGCGCGAACTACGTCGGGATGAAGCGCGATCCGGCGCCGCACCTGTCCCTCCCCGGCCTCACGGACCTGCCCGGACTCGGCCGGCTCGTCTTCGGCCAGGACGCCTTCGTCTATACGGCGGTCGCCCTCGTGGCCGCCGTGTCGTGGTTCCTGTGGCGGACGCGGGCGGGCCTGACCCTGCGCGCCATCGGCGACGACCACGTGGCGACCCACGCCCTCGGGCTGAAGGTGCGCAAGGTCCGCTTCCTCTCGGTGCTGTTCGGGGGCGCCTGCGCCGGGCTCGGCGGGGCCTATCTCGCGCTGGCCTACACCCCGTTCTGGTCGCCGGGGATGACGGCGGGCCGCGGCTGGATCGCCCTCGCCCTGGTGGTCTTCGCCTCGTGGCGGCCCCTGCGGGTCGCGGCCGGTGCCCTGCTGTTCGGCGGGGCGACGGTGCTGCAGCTCCACGCCCAGGCCGCCGGCCTCGGCCTGCCGGGCCAGCTCCTCTCCGCCCTGCCCTATCTCGCCACCATCCTGGCCCTGGTCTTGCTCTCTCTCGGGCAGCGCCATGGCGGCTCGCTGGCGCCCGCCTCGCTCGGGCGAGTCTTCACGCCGAGCCGATGACACGCCGGGCCGGCGAACGGCAATGGATCCAGAGGGACGACACGATGCGGGGCAGGTCCATGATGCACGGCAAGTCGATGAGGCTCGGTAGGTCGATGAGGCTCGGCGCTGCGGTTCTGTGCGCGATGCTCGCCGCAGGGCCGGCGCTCGCGGCCGACAAGCTGAAGGTCGGCTTCGTCTATGTCGGGCCGGTCGCCGATTTCGGGTATTCCTACCAGCACGACCTCAGCCGCAAGGCCCTGGCCGAGGCCTTGCCCGACAAGGTCGAGACCACCTTCCTCGAGAACGTGCCCGAGGCCGACAGCGAGCGCTCGATCGAGAAACTCGCCCGCTCCGGCGCCGGCCTGATCTTCACCACCTCCTTCGGCTTCATGGAGCCGACCCTGAAGGTGGCGCGGAAGTTTCCCAAGGTGAAGTTCGAGCACGCCACCGGCTACAAGCGCTCCGACAACGTCTCGACCTATTCCGCCCGCTTCTACGAAGGTCGCTACGTCTGCGGGAAGATCGCCGGCAAGCTCTCGAAATCCGGCACGGTGGGCTACATCGCGTCCTTCCCGATCCCGGAAGTCGTCAGCGGCATCAACGCCTTCATGCTCGGGGCGCAGGCGGTCAACCCGAACATCAAGATCAAGGTGGTCTGGGTGAACACCTGGTTCGATCCCGGCAAGGAGGCGGAGGCGGCCAAGGCGCTCCTGGCGCAGGGCGCCGACATCCTGACCCAGCACACCGACTCGGCCGCTCCCCTCCAGGAGGCCGAGAAGCAGGGCAAGCTCGCCTTCGGCCAGTCCTCCGACCAGTACCGCTTCGCCCCCAAGGCCCAGCTCACCTCCATCACCGACGATTGGAACGGCTACGTGATCGCGGAGGCCAAGGCGGTCCTCGACGGCACCTGGAAGAGCCACGACACCTGGGGCGGCATCAAGGAGGGCATGGTCGTGCTGGCCCCCTTCACCAACATGCCCGACGACGTGAAGGCCATGGCCGAGGAGACCAAGCAGGCCATCGCCGACGGCAAGATCCACCCCTTCGCCGGGCCGGTGCTGAAGCAGGACGGAAGCGTCGCCGTGAAGGAGGGCGAGACCGCGCCCGACCCGATGATCCTCGGCATGAACTGGTACGTGAAGGGGATCGACGACAAGCTGACCCAATAACCCCGGGCTCTACACCATCGCATGGAAAAGAAGCCCCGCCGGAGCGTCCCGGCGGGGCTTCTTCGTTCATGGGAGCGTCGCTGCGCTCAATGGTTGTGGTGGCGCGCCGGCCGGTCGGCCTTCGGCTCGTCGGAGGGCGGGGGAGCCGGCACGCCGACTCCGCTCGGCGCGGCGACGGCATCGCCGCTCCGGATCGCCTCGCGCTCGTTCCGCGGGCCGGCGATCCCCTCGGTCCCGCCGGGAGCCGTCGCTGGGTCGCGGCCGGCGGGCGCACCGGTCCCCTGGGCGAGGGCCGCGCCGGTCAACCCGAAGAGCCCGCACAGAGCGAGGGCCGATATCGTCATACGCATGGTCGATGACCTTTCAAGAGAGGCGAAGAGCGAGAGAACCGTAAAACGAGAAGCAAGTCTTTGGCCGCTCGAAGAAAATCGAAGCCGGGCCGGAGAGGTTCCGCGTCAGCTTCCGCGATAGGTCTGATAGCTCCAGGGGGTCGCCACCAGCGGCACATGATAATGGCCTTCCGGGTCGCCCACGCCGAAGCGCAGGGGCACGATGTCGAGGAAGGGCGGTTCGGGGAGAGCGAGGCCTGGACCCGCTCCGACCCGCCGGAAGTGGTCGCCGAGCCCGAAGCGCAGTTCGTAGGTGGCGATCGGCACGGGGCGCCCGTGGATCAGGGGCATGTCGGTGCGGCCGTCCGCGTTGGTCACCGCGCGGGCCACCAGCACCGCCTCCGTCGCGGAGACGAACTCGACGAGGTCGACGGCCACCCCGGCGGCCGGCTTCCCCCGGACGGTGTCGAGGACATGGGTCGAGATCCGGCCCGTCGTGGCGAGCGGACCGGGGCCGCTCACCAGGGCGTTCAGGCGGATCGCGGCGATCCGCATCACCTCGGCCTCGGCCGTGCGCCGCTCCACATCGGGAGCGGATTCCAGCCGCGCGTCGAAGGTCCCGAGCAGCGAGGCGCGGCCGTGCCGCTTGACGCACAGGATGAAGGGGATCCCGAATTTGTCGCGGTAGGCCGCGTTGAGCGCCTCGAACCGGGCGTATTCCGCCTCCGACATCCGGTCGAGGCCGGCCGCGGCCTGCTCCGCGATGGAATCGGGGGCGATGGCCCCGGATCGGGCGGCGCGCCCGGCGAGTTCGGGATGGCCGGTGAGCAGCGCGAGGCGCCGCCCCTCCGGCGCGCCCTGGACCGCATCGCGCATGGCCGAGAACAGCGCCTCCACGGTGGCGAAGGGCCGCTGCGGCAGGGCCGCCTCGGCCACCCAGGGCGCGTGTTCGAACACGGCACCGAGCGTGGCCACGAAGTCCGCATCGGAGGCCTCGTTCAGAGCTGCGAGTGTCGACGCCATGGCGGCGGGCTCTCCGTTGAAGGCAGGCGATGACGACGCATCGCAGGCCCGGCCGGTGCAGGCAACGGGCCATGCGCGCCACCGCCGGGTCCCGCCCCGGTGGCACACGCCTTGCGCCCACGGACACCGCATCCCCGCTGAGGGATCTGCCCGGAGCGGCGGAGGCGTCGACCCCATGACCAGTGCCACGACCATCGCCGCCCCTCCCGACAGCATCCATGCCGCCGAGCCGGTCAAGGCGCCCGTGACGACGGTGCCTCCCGTCGCCCTCGCTCTGCTCGGGCTGCAGCACGTCCTGGTGATGTATGCCGGCGCCGTCGCGGTGCCGCTGATCGTCGGGCGCGCCCTGAAACTCCCGCCGGATCAGGTGGCGATGCTGGTGAGCGCCGACCTGTTCGCGTGCGGGCTCGCGACTCTGCTGCAGAGCTGGGGCCTGCCGGGGATCGGCGTGCGCATGCCGGTGATGATGGGCGTCACCTTCGCCGCCGTCACGCCCATGGTCGCCATGGGGACCAATCCCGAGATCGGGCTGACCGGCATCTACGGCGCCGTGATCGCGGCCGGCCTGTTCGCGTTTCTCGTGGCGCCGCTCATCGGACGGCTGCTGCCGCTGTTCCCGCCCGTGGTGACCGGAACGATCATCCTGGTCATCGGCGTCTCGCTGATGAAGGTGGGCGTGAACTGGGCCGCCGGAGGAATCGGCAACCCGGATTACGGGGCACCGCTCCATCTCGCCATCGCCGCCTTCGTGCTGTGCGTGATCCTGGCGATCACCCGCTACGGCACCGGCTTCGTCAATTCGGCCTCGGTGCTCATCGGCATCGTCGCCGGGATGCTCGTGGCCGCCGCCTTCGGGCTGGTCGATCTCGGCCATGTGGCCACCGCGTCCTGGTTCGACGTGGTGCGGCCCTTCGCCTTCGGCGCCCCGACCTTCGATCCCGTCTCGATCGTCACCCTCTGCATCGTGATGATCGTGGTGATGATCGAATCGACCGGGATGTTCCTGGCGCTCGCCGAGATCTGCGCCGACCCCGTGGACGAGAAGCGCCTGACCAGGGGCCTGCGCGGCGACGGCCTCGGCACCGTCATCGGCGGCATCTTCAACACGTTCCCCTACACCTCGTTCTCGCAGAATATCGGGCTCGTGGGCGTCACCGGGGTGCGCACCCGCTACGTCGCGGTGGTCGGCGGGTTCATCATGCTCGGGCTCGGGCTCATTCCGAAGCTCGCGGCCCTGGTCGAGGCGGTGCCGCAATGCGTGCTCGGCGGGGCCGGGCTCGTGATGTTCGGGATGGTCGGCGCGACGGGCGTGCGCATCCTCGGGGCGGTGGACTTCGCCCGCAATCGCAACAACCTGTTCGTCGTTGCGGTCTCCGTCGGTTTCGGCATGATCCCCCTCGTCGCCCCGGCCTTCTTCAAGCAGATGCCGCACGCGCTGCACCCGCTCCTCGAATCCGGAATCCTGCTCTGCGCGATCGCGGCGGTGAGCCTGAACCTATTCTTCAACGGCCTGACCGGCGACGAGGCCGCCCGCGCCGCGGCCCGGCATCAGGCGGCCTCCTCCGAACATTGACGACGGCCGTCTCCATCCACCGCCCCCCTCCTGGGAGACAAGTATGCCCCTGATCGCCTCGAAATACGGCAAGGGCCGCGTGCGGGTGATGCGCCTCACCCGCGACGGCGACGACCACACCCCGCGCGAACTGTCCCTCGCGGTCCTGATGAAGGGGGCCTTCGAGGCCGCCTGGACCGACGGCGACAACCGGGCCTGCGTCGCCACCGACAGCGTGAAGAACATCGTCAACGTGGTGGCGGCCAAGAACCTGTCCCTCGACAAGGAAGCCTTCGCCGAGGCCGTCGCCGCGACCTTCCTCGACACGTATCCGCAGGTCGAGGAGATCGGGATCGAGGGCAAGGAGACGCGCTGGCTGCGCCAGGCCATCGGCGGCCGGCCGCATGGCCACGTCTTCACCCTCGACGGCAACGGGACGGGCTACGTCAAGCTCGTGGCGAGCCGCGACGGCGCCGTGCTGCAGTCGGGGCTGCGGGGCTTCACCTTCATGAAGACCACGCAATCGGGCTGGGCCGACTTTGTCGATGACGCGTACCGCACCCTGGCCGACGCCACCGACCGCATCGCCGCGACCGCCATGGACGCCACCTGGACCTGGGCCAGCGCGCCCGCCGACTACACCGCGACCAATGCCCGGGTGCTCGACATCCTGATCGAGGTCTTCGGCACGACCTACAGCGCCAGCGTGCAGGACAGCATGTACCGCATGGGCGAGGCGGTCCTGGCGGCCATTCCCGAGATCGCCGAGATCGGGTTCGCCATGCCGAACAAGCACTACATCCCGATCAACCTGACACCGTTCGGGCTGGAGAACCCCAACACGGTGTTCCTGCCCACCGACGAGCCCCACGGTCAGATCGAGGCGACGATCGGGCGAGGCTGAGCCGCACGATCCCGGCCCTTCGGAAGAGGGGGAGTGCCGCCTTCCGAACGGCCTTCCGCGAGGCCGCGACCACGGGCGCCCGGCCCGGTCCCCGTAATCCCCGAACGTCCGGCAAGCGCGTCGATGGAGCGAGGACGCGCGGGCGGCGGAAGAGTCATGCCATGCCGGCCATGACTGGCAAAAAATGTCGCAGCCCGAACCAAACCCATGGGATGAAACGGCTTATTCCTGTGGCCATCGATCCGGAGGATATGGCTTGCACGCTCGGTGCATGAACATGATGCACACGCACTGACCATTCCGTGTTGCTTTACGAGGCTTTGGTGCACAAATTCTAGGTTATTGGCCGGGACTGCCGCGTCTCCTCAGGCAGTCCGGCCCGAACCTGGGACGACATCCATGACGACACGCCTCATTCTGGGAGCCGCCCTCGGTCTCGCCTTGTCCGGCACCGCTTTCGCGCAAAGTTACACCGCACCGGCCGGCATCCCGGCAGCGACCGCCCCCGGCGGTCTCGACGGACAGGCCGCCGCCCGGAACGTCGGCGAATACGACAGCCGCTTCTCCCGCCCCATTCGCACCCGGATCGATGCGGACGGCGCAGTCACGACGGGATCGGTGAGGCCGACCCCGCCACGCCACCGCGACTGAGGCCCCAGGGCGGAAAGCGGCCCGGGCGGAAGCGCGCAGGATTGGCCACCCTCGATACCCTGCGTGCCACGGTGAACGGCATGGCGAGGTGGCTGTGAAGGTGGAGGACAGCCGCAAGGGAGAGCGCCCGCGCGGAAGGCTCGAACGCCTCGTTGCTCCCAACGCTGGTGAACTGCAAGGAAGCGGAGACCGCCCCTTCGACGGGTCGCACCAGAGACGCCGGAAGAGACAGCAAAAAGCCCCGATCGCATTCCCGACCGAGGCTGACTGCTCTGAAGTGTTTTGAAAAACCGCGATCGAATCAGCAGTTTATTTGGTGGGTGCACAAGGGTTCGAACCTTGGACCCGCTGATTAAGAGTTTGCGGTGTTTCTATCTCAGGGGTACCTTCCACGTCCCTAAGTTACTGATTTTGTTAAGCTGACTACCCGGGATTACCTTGCTGGTGCATCGCGATCACGCTACGATGGTTGCTAGTTGAGCCCCTAGCGACCAATCATGATTCAGCCAAAGCGCCTTACGAAAGCAGCCGTCGAAGCCCTTATCCCAGGGCAGACCCTATGGGACTCCGAACTGAAGGGCTTCGCAGCTCGCTGTCAGCGTCGTGACCACGTCTACGTGCTGAAGTACCGCCTCGACGGGCGGCAGCGGTGGTTCACCATTGGAAAGCACGGTTCGCCCTGGACGGCCGATCTAGCCCGTCGGGAAGCCAAGCGCCTGTTAGGGCTGGTTGCAAGCGGCGAGGATCCGGCGACGAAAAAGGCCGTCGCTCGAACCGCACCAACTGTTGCCGAACTCGCGGACCTTTTCCTCAGCGAGCACGTAGAGGCGAAAAATAAGGGCAGCACACATGCTGAGTATGCCCGGCTCGTCGAGCGGCTCGTGAAACCGCAGCTTGGCAGCAAGCGGGCCGATGAGGTCACGCACGAGGAGGTTCGCCGGCTCCACGCAAAGCTTCGAGCTACGCCTTATCAGGCCAATCGATTGATCGCCCTGCTTTCGAAAATGTTCAGCTGGTCGGGCCGCCGGGGCGAAAGCAATCCTTGCACCGGCATCGAAAGATTCGGCGAAAAAAAGCGCCGCCGCTACCTTTCAACGGTCGAGCTCGGCCGCCTCGGCGAAGCACTGGCAGCTTTCGAAACCGAAGGCGGAGTTTCCCCTCACCCAATCGCGGCGATCAGGTTGCTGCTGCTAACCGGCGCTCGGCTAGGCGAGATCCTCACGCTTCAATGGGACTATGTGGATCGCGAGCGCGGCTGTCTCAAACTGCCGGACAGCAAAACCGGGGCGAAGGAGATTCACCTCAATGAGGCTGCGTTCACCGTTCTCGACGCCGTGCCGCGCGAACTCAACAACCCCTACGTGATCGTCGGCCAGCGGTCGGGCGCCCACCTCGTCAACCTCGAAAAGCCATGGCAGCGGGTTCGGGCTCGTGCGGGCCTCGACGATGTGAGGCTTCACGACCTGCGACATTCCTTTGCCTCCATCGGCGCCGGTGCGGGCCTTGGCCTGCCGATGATCGGCGCCCTGCTCGGGCACACTCAGGCGGCGACAACGGCAAGGTATGCTCACCTTGCCGCTGACCCGCTGAGAGCAGCCAATGAACTTATTGGCCAACAGCTCAGCACCATGCTAAATGCAAAGCAATCATAGATTTATCTAATTTTCGCTACTAAATTTGTCAAAAGAAGGTTTCAACTTATCCATAATTAAGTTCATAAGTTTTCTTGTTGTTTCATTGTCATCTGCTGATATTTGATTAATAATATCGCCACTTGCGCGATCAAAACAATAAATATCAATTCCTTTGTCGTTAAAAAATGTTTCCTGTTGTTTTGTGATAATGCTTGGTGCAGTTGCCCTTGGTTTTTTAGGACTAATTTTACTCATTTCACGCGCCCAACGATCAACACCCTCCCCCTTAGCTTTTGATTTCTCAGAAACTTGGCTCGGGTGGATTTTTGAGTGCTGTAAGTACTCAATGGCTCGCTTGTCGCGACTGTATAAGCGTTCGGCCTTTTTGCGTTCAATGTCGTTTTTAGCACCGTATGAAATAAGACTCTCAACTATGATGCGTATCTTGTTCTCTTTTGTCAGCTTTCGATTCAGATTTTTTGCCAAAATTGAAAGTAATTTTATATTTTGTGTGCCGTCTATGATAACTAACAATGAGTACGCTAGAACAATTGCTTCAAGATGTGCTAGCTCGCTATTTTTTAAAAACTTTGAAACGGCTGATTTTAGTGCGTAATCAATATTGTAGTCATCTCTGTTCAAGACATCATTTAAATCAAATGCCGAACCGAGATGTGCCTGAGCATCCTGAACAACTTCAGGGTCAGTACGCCCTCCTCCAAATATGATGGGGGCGTCGGCGCTGCCCACCTCATTTGAAACTAGACGGGTCTGGGTGTCGAGCTTTCCGCTAGGTGTTCTCAACGCACGCATTGCAGGTCTCCATTCCGTTTAACGGAAATGTACCAGCGATGAAGCACGCTGCCAATGCCCCACACTGACTTCGCCAAATCGCAGTAGGGCCCGGAAACAGCTCACCCGCATGACGTCGATGGCTGTCTCTGCCTGCAGCTATCCGCACCAATAGCCCGCGCCCCGGTTGCGTAAAAATTGTCGTCACGAACCCGAGGAACGCAGTGATGGCAAATCGATACGTACATGAAATGGCGACCGAAGCACTCAGCACTGGTGCGACCGCCATACCCAACCTTGATGTATTGCTGGATGAAAATGCCGTGGCAAAGCGCCAGGCCCGCTCTGTCAAAACCCTACGTAATCAACGTGTCGCTGGCGACGGCATACCATTCCTCAAACTCGGTCGTTTGGTGCGGTACCGCCTTAGCGACGTCGTTGCATGGGAAACCGCTTGCCTGCGTAGCAGCACCAGCGATCAGGGGGGCAGCCGATGACCAGCCTCCCTTACGTTGTGACGCCCGAATTGCTCGCCGAACTGGAGGAGAAAGGGGCAAGGTACCTGCCGACCCTTGAGCTCATGCAAAAGGAGCAAACGTCGATGCTGGCCAGTTTCCAGCATGGAAATGTGCCACGCCGTCGATGGGAACGACTTGTTGCTTGCGAAGGGCGCGGTTGTCCGAACCGCACATGTTCGTCAGCGTGCTGGTTCGGTGAACGTGCGGCATACCTCAGTTTGGTGGCGCAAGCACATGACCTCCTCGAACAAACCGGTTTGCCCCTGTGGTTCGTCACGGTGATTGACCCCCGCTACAGGGTATCGGCCGGCGAACTCCGAGCCATGGCGCTCGATGGCATGAAGCAGGGTCTGAGCAGGCGCTTCAAGCATATCGAGGCGGCCTACGGGCCCCTCCATGCCTTCGGCGGTATCGAGGCAAGCTTTGAGATTGGGCGCAATGGCGAACCGTATTGGGGGCCCCATACGCATCTTGTGGTAGCCGCGCGCTGCCCTGAAGCTGAATTAAAAGCCGCCCTAAGGCCCGCTGGTGATTTGCCGAGGGGGTTCCGGCCGATCATGATGACACCGGTCTACAACTTGGGAAACGCCTTGAGCTACTGCGGTAAGCGTACGCCGGCGCAGCGAGTATCAACAACAGGCTCACGTACCACGCGAGACTGCCTGAAGCAGCCGGTGCAAAGTCGAGCCAATCTGGAATATAATATTTGGCTGCTCGGCCTACGGCCAACCGAGCGACTCGTCATGCGCGGCTTTAGGCGGGTTCACGGAAGGCTGACTTTACTGCGATAGTTAGCAGTGTCTGTGACATCACGAAAATCACCGCAAACACGCCTGTATGCCCCTATAGGGTGGTTTCAGGGGTGATACAGGGTTAGTTGGGGGTGTTTGATCAATGTGGCAGTGTTGGGGTAGGTATACAGCATATCGCCCCTGCACCTCGTAGTATCGATTTGTCTCTCATCAACTTGCCGGCTTCAGCCGTTCACTGTGCCGGCGACTTAGTCTTATGTTCGTAACGGCGGTGGCTCGATGAATTAACAAGTAGCCACTTCATCGGGCCGATAGCCATTATCTCTCAAGGTATGCGGATGGACCCACCACCCAGCCACCTATGCCTATGAGATTAGGTTTTATGGGCTGTGTTTGCCCCATGACGCGGGCGCAGGCGTGTGACCCATTGTTTTGCGTAAAGGCTATGTGGATGGCGAATGTGCCAATCCTGAACCTAACGACATGTGCATTTCAAACAGGAAGGGATTTTACCAATGCCGACGAGAATCCAACAGGCTCGTGCGAGAGAGGAAAGGCAACGTCTTGCGCAGGATTTGGTGCGGACACACTTGGACGAGTTGCTCTCGGACTGGGAGGGCAAGCCGTCTGAGGTGCTGGAAGCCGTGCTGGATTACGCGGTCGGAACGATCAGCGTATTGCAGCCTGAACGTAACGCTGCACCTGCAGATCGCTTTATTTTCGCTTGTGAAAAACGCGGAATTCGCGTGACGTAATTCAACGCAAACAACATGGGCTGCGGGCGCTGGTGTGCAGAACCCGCAGCTCAAACTATCACGACGTCGGGTAGCGCCTCATCCTCCCGAAAGCGAATGGATCACGGGAGGAGCGCTTCATCGGCACCGGGTGCGGTTGACTTTGCTTATTGACGGTCTGCTACGGCGTTCGACATGCCAAGGTCGCCAAACTCGCCAGCTGCAAACTTTGGGCGTGATGATCCCTTCGCCCACCTACTGAAGGTGACTCGGCCCGCGCTGGTTCTCGCGCCTTCCACACTGCTCGAGGACATCGCCGGCCGCCTTGCCGAGGCCGGTGTGATCGATGCCGTCGCTCGTGGTGATACCGGGCCGGTGTACGACTGGCTTATGACCCTGGTGCCGCTGCAGGGTATCTCCGATGCAATCGCGTTCGGTTATGCCGAACAGCACGGAAGGGCTACGTGGGCCGCTGTGGTCGCAGCGTTGAACGCCTCGCCGTCGTGCCCCCGGCTTGCCAGCTACTGGGCTTTTGCGGACTGCGGCTATCGGAAGGTCGCCGCCACATGCGCTGAAGCTCGGCATCGCCCGACCTGCCCACTGCCGACCCTGCCCCTGCGGAAGGGGGGCCTGAACCAAGCAGCTTACAGCCTCGCCTTGTTCATTCGGGATGTGTGCGGCGGTGACTTCATCGGCTGGCTCGACAGGCGGCTCGCTGGGGGCGATCCTGGCATCGGCAGCTCCAACCGAAGCCAAGCCATGCGAGCGGTCGTTTTAGGCCCCCTCACTTCGATTGTGGGCGTATCAGACAAGCTGTGGTCCATGATGCTCGCGGAGTTGCTGCTTGTGGCCGACCCGAACCGTGAGCGATGGGTCACTACGGGCGCCAGCATGATCGCCATTGACAGCCTCGTGCACAACTTCCTGCATCGCAGCGGCGCACTTCATCGCTTTGGTGCCGAGCACCCCTACGGACCTGCCTGCTACGCCGATGGTGGGTGCGCTGACCTCATTGAAGGCCTCGCGCAGCGTGTCGATGCCCGCGAGTTCAACCCCGCCTTCCCAGCTGTCTTCCCGCGTTTCGTCCAACACGCAATATGGCTGTGGTGTGCCGAGTGGGGCTTGAACTTGTGTAACGGCCGACGAATTGATGACACCGACCGGTGCCAGCAAATCTACTGCCCAGCTTATATGGGGTGTGATCGAGTCACCCTTCATGTCGTGTTGCAAGGCCCACCGACAAGCAAATGATCGATTGCCCCTGCATCACCGTCGGGAATGGGTCGGGCCACCTATTTATAGGCAGCTTACTTGTTCCGGCTAACACTGGAACAAGTAAGCGGCGGCGAACCTAAACCGAGGAGGCCAACCGCCAGTGAGCGCTTAGCTGATGCATTAGCTCCGCATGGCGCATGGTGACAATTTCGGGCGTCCACTGAACGTGCTGCAAAACTTGGGTGGTGATCGGGAAGGGAGAGACGCCGTTGTTCGCAAAATAAGCGGCCTTTTTGCGCTCAAACTCGTAGTTTGACGCCGAACTGTTTTTCTTGCGCGTTAGTAACGCAAGATTGCCTAGCCTATGCACCCATAGAAGCCGGTCCGATTCATTGGGGAACCACCTCAGCCACTCGCTAGTAGTTGCGGGTGTCTGTGGTAGCACGTGTTCCACCGTGATCGTAGGGTAATCGTAGGTCGCACCACCGCCGGAAACGAGCGAGTCAAGGCGCAATAGAACAATCGAGCGGGCACGAGCTGGCATTGACAAGTAGATGGGACCATCCAGAGCCGTAAGGGTTGCCTGCTGCTCCCCCGACGTGAGTTGTATGGCACTTGCTGTAGCGGAGAGATCTGCACCACTTTCTATGTCGCGCGTGAGGCGAGCAAATCGTTCGATGCGGTCATAGACTCCTGCTCGGGTAATCAGCATCCAGTATGCAAGCCGTTCGAGATCCTTCAGGAAATTCCGCATTGCAGCGGAATTGCTTCGATGCCTGGCTGCGAACGCTAACGCGGGAGGCATCCAGTCAGAGAACTCTAGACGATTGAGCCACTTGAGATACCCATTCACTTCCTCAGCCATTTCCGTACTGGTATAAGATTCGTCAGCTATCTCTGCATAAACCCGGGACATTGGAACGATCACGTCGTCGATCAACTGCTTTGGGGTATGCTCCGGACTTACGTGCTCTTCAAATTCCTTTAGGAGCGTCCCTTGGGGTTTAGTCTTGCGGTAAATCGTACGGATGTGGCTGAAAAGATCTTGGAACGCGTCGCGCCCCAAATCTTCCTCTGCGGTTTCCCATTTCTGAGTGTAGGTTTCGCGCAACCCCTCGTCCAAATGGCCAATGATATCCGCCTTCAGAATGTCGGTCGCCGTTAGATCGAGACCGCGACTGTTCATAACTGAAAATATGCGATAGGCAGACTCTAAATCCGGAGTCGAAACAACTACTAAAAAGCATCGAGTTACGATAAACTGGGCCAATCGAATGCACTCAGCTTGTGTCATAGCATTCAGATAATCGTAAAATAGCTTGGCATTATCACGGATGCGGGTTTGTGTGTCGGAAATGCCATCCAACTTTAGAAGACTGGTAAATCCAGCAGGGCGCTGAACATATTTTTGAAAAAACTCACGATCACGTGGCCGCAACGTTAGACGAAAGTGGTCCTCGGTCCCACGAATGACCTGCCCCTGTTCGTAGATCAGTGCTGTGATGCCATTACCCTCGTCGGACTGTATGACAGCACGAAGCGCAGCGAGCAGAATGGTCAGTGTGGTAAGGCGTTGCTGCCCATCTACTATATCGGCATTTGGTATGCCCTCGGCCTTAATCAAGACAATGCTCCCAAGGAAGTAAGGAGACATCTCTGAGATCTTTCCTGAACTATCCCGCAGAGCGTCTGTCAGATCTGTGATTAGCTCACGCGCCTGTTCCTTATTCCACGAATATGGCCGCTGATATCCGGGAACTGTAAAGACATACTCAGTGCTGAATATCTGCGAAAGCTGCTTTTCATGTGCAGTAAGTGTCGGCATTTATGCCCCTCCCAGGGGTGATCGAGACTTTGTTGAATCCTAGGTATGACGTGGCTTACGTATCATTGTTCGGCAACCTAAACATGCACGTACCATCTTTCCTTGGATTTTGCAGTGGCGTGGGCGGATCTCGGACAGGTGATGCATCAGCGATCAACAGCACCCACATCAAGGCTAACCGCTCCGCCCGCAGCGGTAAGGGGGGCTCAAGGGCGGGCTAATGGCCTGTCGTGCGGCGATCAGACGACCGAGCTCCAGGCGATTACCGATGTCCTCTGCCGACCCGGCGTCTTCCCGCTGACACTCGGCCGCGCTAGCACGTGCGCACGGCCTCAGAGGTGCTGCCCCAGGTGCCCGGTCGGCTACGGCCGCTAGCTGCAGGCTAGGGCTTAGACGCCGATTGGCTACGCACCGACCTGCAGGAAAACTGCATCACGCCTGTGATCCCCTGCAAGCGCCGGATCCACCAAGACATGCGCCCTTACCGCTAGCGCTGGCACATCTAGGCGACCTACATGACCCTAGGGACTTCCGCCAGATCGCCGCCCGCTACGGCAAGCTTGCCCGGTATTGCGTCTCTGCCGTGGCTCTAACGGCCGTCATTACTTTCTCATCGCGATGGGGGCCGGTCCCTAAGGCCGGCAACCTGTTTCCGCTGCGCTGGCGCAATTGGCCCGATGGAGCTCACTTTGTTCGGCATCGCGATGGTCTGGCACTGCTCCGCCCACTCGGCTTAGAGGATAGAGTCAAGGGCACGACCAAGATCACATCCATTGCTTAGCCCAGCGGCGTACCGCGATCTCCTGCTGCTCGTATTCGCCTCCCGTTTCGACCATGTGATAGGATCGGACTGCATGGCAACATATTTGCATAGCGACTTCCATTTGAAAGACACCGCGAAACGTCGGCGACAAGTGTCATGCTCGTTCCTATTTTTACTCTACGCGTTCAAAGAAAATCAGCAGCCACGAGTAGCGGCCCCTGAAACTTGTACGTGGCTGGTAGGGGGGTCTTCTTACCTACCGCTCTCAGGCTGCCTAAAGAGACCGGAATGGGCATAATTTTAAATTTGGAAATTTCCCAAAAACCGTAAACGGGCGTGTCAGGGTCCTCAGGGCTCAAGGTCACAGCGGGTCTCTTCGAAGGTTCGGGATGAAGGCCATGTCTGTCGGCCCTCGTGAAACACACGAAAGAACCAGAGAAAGTCATCCGAGCATATCCACTTGGATCCCCATACCGGGGCGTCGGTTTGATAATGACGGGTATCCCAGTGCCGTACTCTTCTTCAACCCGATGGAAAAGTTCGAACGCATTCGTTCCAAACGCGACCACGCCTTCGCGCGTGCAAGTCTCCAAGGCTGAGTCGATGATGACAGCAGGCACCGGTGCGAGAATGGCTACGCCCATGCGTACCCCCATAGTTTGAGCTGATGGCTGGCTGATCGGTATCCTTACGCGGCGTAGGCTACCTTGCCTAACGCAGTGGACCCTGGAAATGAATTGCCAAGCGCCTAGTGTCTCAGAACCAGAGGGTCTGATCGGGACGGTGTGCATCAAGATCGGGGGCGGCTGGAAACCGCTTCGCTCGTCAAGGCTCAACAGCCTCGCGCGCAGCTGTCTGTATCATATCCGCCCGCTGAACGCTTCAACGCCGAGCACCCCTACGGCCCCAACTGCTACGCCGCTGGTGGGTGTGCCGATATCATTGAAGGTTTTGCCGAGCGTATCGATGCGCGCGAGTTCAACCCTGCCTTCCCCGCGACCTTCCCACGCTACGTGCAGCACGCAATCTGGCTGTGGTGTGCCGAGTGGGGCTGGAACCTGTGCAACGGTCGAAAGATCGACGACACCGGCCGTTGCCAGCAAATCTACTGCCCAGCGCATTCGGGGTGTGATCGAATTGCGCTCTACGGCTTGGTGTGAGAGGGGCGGGCATTACCCCAATTGCGTTGCGCCGCAACCAAAGCCTGCGCCAGGTCCATACTTTCTTACTTCTACCCATCGAACCAAACAGCGCGATTTCTTCCCGTGCGGGTCGGAGCAGCGTCAGCCTTTGATTCGACGACGTTTCGGGAGCTGTGTTCCTTGCGCGCAACGTGCCCGTGCCGTTAAGACAATCGGAGGGTGGTCAAGGGTGGCAAACGGTGTCGAGGTACAGCTTATACGGCGAACATGCGTCATCGCATGACAATCATTATGCGCCGGGACGCCGCATCGGCTTGGCCATCATTTTTTTAGTATCGACCGGACTTTTCCAAGCCCAGGCTCAAAATGTAGATTTTGGGCGCCTCATGGGCGGTGTTTTGCAAGGCGCAATCGAAGCTCAAGGGCGACAGTCACCCAACGAGCGGCGGCGCTATCGTGATGAGAGGCCACTTGAGGCTTCCCCTGGTCCGATGGACGATTGGCACGCTGACCGACGGCGGGAGCCCGCGCAGCAGGCCGATGCCCGTATCCCAGCTTTCATCGGTCCAAGTCCGTACGTCGTCGAAGGTAATCGTGTAGGAGCTAGAGTTGACTTAGGAAGTGGGAACGGCGACTTCAGGTGCTCGCCGAGTGAGGCATTCCCAGGCCTAACTTGGTGCCAGCGACGAAAGGAAAATGCAAAGGGTGGGGGCTCATCTTCCAGTTCGATCCTTCACACATCTGATGGCGTAGTCCGGTACGTCAATCAGTTCATTGACACCGCCACATTCGGGCCGGGCGATGTTGACGGCCAAATTGCGCGCCTCTCCCGAAACTTCCGAGAACAGGGACGTGTCCTTTCCCTTACACCGTCCGCTGGCCTGCCTAGCGCAGTGATCGCCACTTGGGGGAAGTTGCAACTTGTCCCGCTTGACCCGGCAAGTTTGCAGACTCTTACGGCCGGTGGTGCGCTAAAGGCTGGTCTGTTGATCGATTACCTTGGCGACTTCCGGCGTTCAGCGCGGCTGGGTCAGCCCGTCTACCGGATCACTGGCGGACCGGGTTACATATGGGCCGCGAGCTTTGGTAGCGATGGCCGGGGCACCCTTCGCCTCACAGCGGCCGACCTGTCCGGGCTGGGGTCAGTGACTCCACCCTCAGATGCGCTCACAACTAAGGTTGGAGCACCGGCAGCAATTGTGCGCCCAGTGCCGTCGGCAGTTACGGCAGTCGGCGACGCCGCAACTGATACGGCTTTCGCCTCGGAAGGCACGCGTCGTCCCTTACAATCCTCTGAGCGGCTGGATCTGGTTCCGGCACCAGCTTCCGGGGCCAGCATTGTGGCCGGAGCGACCGCAGTCGCGCCGTTGATTCAGACCGTCGTTGCTCAGGGCATGGGCACGGATGTCGAATCTGCCACCAAGAACGCGGCCGAGAATGCACTCACCCAGGTTGTGGGCTCGTTTATTGACACCGAAAAGATGCTCGAGAAGCGCAGCCAGATCGTTGACGGCATCCGCTCGGAGACGCGCAGTCTACGCAGCAACGTTAGAGAGTATTCCCAGGGATCGATCAAGGCACTCGAGGTCGTCGATACGACCACGGAGGGCGGTCTTGTTCGGATACAGGCTCGCGTAACAGTGCGGGTCGAAGACTTCAAGGCGTACATCAAGAAGGTGGCGGTGGGTGAGACGGCCATGGGAGCAGGCCTCTTTGCTCAAATCGCCACGGCGCACAGTCAGCAGCAAAGCCTCGAAGGCCTCCTTAAGGACAAGATCGTTGGCCCTATCGCCGCCGGCGAAGTAGTGCGCATTAGCGTGGGTAGCCCCGTTCCGCTTGCAAATTCGGACCTTGTACAGCAGCAAGATCACGGAGGACCTGCGGCGCGTGAAATCTCTCAGATGAATCGAGTGCTCAGTGTAGTCTTCCCTGTCGAAGTTTCCCTGGACGAGTCTTTTGGACAAAATCTCGTTCGGACGCTTGAATCGACCGCTACTGACAAACTTCGTCAACAGGAAAGTCTTCCACTCGGCCACATGTGCCAAATCATGAAGGCGCGAGACGGGAATGGGCGTCCTGGCGTCCGTGAAGGTAACGCGGTTTCGCAGAGCGATACGGGCGTAAAGTTGCTTGCCTCAACCGACTTGATGACGGGCCGTGGCGGCCGCGAGAACACCATCACCGAAACATATAAACTTTCCGATGTCCGCTTACCACGTAAAGATTGGATACCGCCCAAGCTCAATTTTCAGATTCTATCTCGGGACGGAACGATCCTTTGGGAACGATTCTTCAGTCAAGGAAATCAAATAGGTAGCAAGGTAGCTATTGTGCCCCACGCTGACTACAGCAGCTTATTCCTACCCTGGACTCTAGTGCGCGAAGATCGCGGTTGTGTTTTTATCGCAAGGCGCAGCAAGTTCAGCATAGTTGCGGAGATGAATCCCGAGACGCTGAAGGCTGCAGACCGTGCAACCGTGAAATTTACGCAATAATCAACAATCGCGGAGATTAGTTATGATCAAAACTGTTTCATTAGTTCTTATGGCATCCGGCCTATCCTGGTCGTGCCAAGCTGCAAGCTGTGATGATTACCCAAGTACACCTGGCATCAATGCAGAGCTCGTTGAAGGGGGTATAAAAATCGTCGCCACCGGCACTGCGGCGGTCAGCTTCGACGAAGCTTCATCAGTTGCTGACGCACGGGATGAGGCAACGCTTCTTGCGAAGGCAGAGATTTCAAAATTCTTAACCGAGGGCGTTCGAAGTGATCAAGCGCTTAATCGGGCAGTACAAGAGACAAAATCAATGCAGGGCGAATCTAAATCGAACGCCCGAAAAGAAGTGGTCGAACGGCTCAAACAAGTGTCCTCCTCATCTCAGGCCTTATTGAAAGGCGTCGTGCCGCTTGGCGAATGCTATACGAAGGGACAAGAGTTCCGGGTTAGTGTCGGTGTAAAGCCCGAAACCATGGGCATGGCCGACACGTTGGGGCAAGGAATGGCCCAGTCCCCCGCCGGCGGGCCGAATGGTGCACCGTCAGTCGGACCACAGGGCCGTCCACCCACTCAGAAGCCCAATGGAATGGACGGATTTAGCCGAACAGATGGTCTGAAAAAGTTCTGATGGGCACAAAGTGTGAAGCCTGGTCACTAGGCGTACTAGTAATTATAGCGATGGCGCCCCCAGCCCTCGCCACGCCAGTCCGCTGCAGCGCACCAATGTCATTGGGGGTTATAGCGGATGCTTCGAGTTCCGAGATGCGCTTCAAGGCAACCGGTCAAGCAGCGATCATGAGTGAAACCCCAGAAGGGTTTAGTCTGGCCAAAGATGCTGCCAGACTTGACGCTAAGGCTATTCTTTATTCTGACCGCCGCATACAGAAGACAACGGAAGGTAAGTTGCACGGCGTTAGTGATTATCAAGCATGCCGGGACCGTGGTAAAGTCTTCCTCACAGTAGTTTGGGACGCAGGAATAGCAAGGCATGCATCTGAAGCAGCTGCCGCAATGGCCGATGGAGCACCGGCTGCTCCGCGCAGCGAAACCAACCCTAAGCTTGGAGTAGATCGTGTCGAGTTCGACCGGTTGATGCGTTAATCTAGCATCTGAATATAAGACGGCCAGTAAGACGAATATATAGTTCAAATGTTATATTACACCCGCTGTGCACCCTAATAACAATTATTATCTTATGATGTTGCTGCGTTAGCGAGTCGAGCATTGGGCCCACAGAAATTACATTAGGCTATAACCAATGTAGGCGCCTCCTGCACAAGACGCGCTTGCCAACGAGCGCTTTCGCCCACGAGCGTCGTTTGATTATCCGCACTGGTAGGTGGCGATACCGTCTCGAGCTTGATTGGCCACTATTGGCTGCGGGCATTCCTGCTCCGTGGGTGTTGTTACGTGATTCGGCCAAGCTTGCTGACGGTGAGCCACCCCCCTTTCATCGAAGCACTGTGTGCAGCGGCTCCGGACTTCAGGTTTCTAATGTCGGAGACTGTTCGCAGCGCCATGCACGCCAGTATGAACGTACTGTTGACAAGAGGAAAATATTCCTATAATAATGTTGCTAGTCGCAGCATTTGCGATGCGCAGAATGCCGATGAAAATGTCCCCGAACAACGCACCGCCCACGCTTCCAAATGCGCCCGAAGGCGTCGGCCTCGACCCCTCTCCATCAATCACTCAGCAAGGCGGCCTTCGGGCCGCCTTCTTCGTTTCAGGAGCCCTGTGATGACCACGCCAACAACTGCCACCAGCGAACCCAACGACGCCGCGGCAACGGCTACCGCCGTCATCGCCATCCCGGCGGCCGTGATTTTGTTCGGCACCGATGAGGGCGGCAAGCCACACGCTTCGACCTTCACCCGCGCCGAGGTCGAACTCTCCGAGCGGGCAGCTGGGCTGATGGGCTTACGGGTACTGCACATCACAAACGATGAGCATCGCGCCGTTGCCGCTCAGCTGCCCGCAGGCCGGATCTTCGCCCAAAGCGGGCGAGGGTTCGTGCCATTCGTCAAGAAGGCCCTGTACGAGCGCCTGACGACCTTGGCGGGCCCCGGCGAGGCGCCACCGCGCCCGATACAAAACATGGCGAGCTCGCCGCCCTCAAACGATGCCACTTCGCCTGCCGGTGATTTCGCACGCCCTGCCAGTTGGGATGCGGTCAAGGTCGGCAGCCTGGTGCTCGCCTCGACCGGGCCGCAGGAGGGGTGGTTCGAATCGGTTGTCGTCTACACAAAGGCCGACAGCCTGTTCGAACTGCGCTGGCGCGATTGGCCGGAGGAGGCGCACTTCGTTCGGCATCGTGACGCGCTGGCGCTGCTGAGCCCACTTGGCCCTGAGGCGTAGGGTCAACGGCATGACCACGTTTTCGCCCGTCGCTCAGCGCAGCGGCATGCGGTGCGATCCAGCGGTAGCCGATGCCATTGCTGCCATTCGCAGCCTGAACGATGCATTTCGCCGTACCTTCAGGGGCGGCGCAGTGCTGGAGACGCCCGGTATCGCCAACCTGAGGGATGCTGACCGCATCGCCGTGCTGTTGGCAGTGCGGCGGTTCACGGGGTTCGAGCAAGGCAACGACCCCTATGACGAACACGACTTCGGTGTGGTCGAGGTTGGCGGTCACCGGTGCTACTGGAAGATCGACGCCTACGACCTTGCCATGCTGGGCCACTCACGCGATGCCGCCGACCCTTCGGTTACGGCCCGTGTGCTCACCGTTATGCTCGCCGACGAGTACTGACGGCTAACACGCTAACGCGAATTTCTTGAGGCCACTAACCGGGCGGGTTTTTTGAACGGCGACCAGCACGAAGTGGCGACGGCACAGCCGCACCCTCGACGGGTTCGGTGAGCAGCACCGCCAAGGGCACGCTCAGCACCTTCGCGATGGCTTCGAGCGTCGAAATGGTCACGTTCTCTGAGCCGCGCTCAACACGACCGACATAGGCCCGGTCGATACCCGCCGCCAAGGCCAATCGCTCCTGAGAGAGGCCCTTAGCCACTCGAAGCTGCCGTAGGTTCCAACCGATGATCGCGCGCGCATCCATGAGGGCGCGACAAAGCCCTGTATGCGGCTTGACAATCGACGGACTGACAGTCCCCTATTATATCACAACCGCCATCGCCGAAGAGGTTCGCCATGCATCAAACGATAGCTGCTGCCAGCGTAATATTTCTAACAGCCACGATGTCTACGAACGCATTAGCTCAAGCAAACAAAGGAAATTATGTACTTTCCGATTGCAACAGTTGGCTGGCTGAACCGACGATAGGCAGTGCTGTAAATCGAGTAACAGAGCGATTAGAGAATGGGCTACTCGAGGGGCAGCCTCAAAAGGCAACTGAGGTTTTTCAGAACGTCAAGAATGCGCTCTCCAATGAGATCAAGACATGGGGCGGATACAGCAAGCAAATTGTCGGTTTAGGAAACGATCTAAGTCAGATGGAGCGTAGCGAATTGAAGAGATGCCTCCCAAGAGTGGAGGCCGCCCTCGACAAGCTCGAAAGGACGATTTCAGTGCGCAATGAGCAGGAAGAGGAGGAGGGTAAACCAAAAGGCATGCTGCTCATCGCGTATGGAAATTATATTGGCGTAAGCAAGTGCTATGCGAGCCGGCAAGGCTATGCCATCCGTTACGTTCAAGATAACGAATTTGATTTTGCAAAGAAAGCCATCAAAATAATTGAAGGCGAAATTGTCAAACAGGATCCAAGCATCAATAAGGATCAAGTTTGGGCGGCTGCAAATGCCTATGAGTACCCAACCCCCGTCAACGAAATGGAACGCGTTGTTGCATATCACCGTGCATTCGGTGTTGCAGCGGTAGAGGGTCGGGAGTTCAATCAATACGGGAAAAATTACTGCGACGGATTTTTCACAGCCCTGCGCGATCACTTCCGAATGCTGTCGCCAGCCGCAGCCGTTCCAAAGCGCGACTTTTGACTCGCGCCACCCAGCTTGCCCCTGTTGAAGGTCAATTTATGCTTGATTCATATCTCCGCGCAATGCGCAACTATGCCAAGTTTAGGGGAAGAACCTCCCGGGGCGATTATTGGCGTTTTATCCTTGTGTACATCGGAATCGCCATGATCGCCCTCGTCGTTGACGCTGCGTTGGGCACAGGCAACAAGGATGGCGGCCTGTTCATCGGCTTGGTACACCTTGGCCACTTGATACCGCAGATCGCCGCTGGCGTTCGCCGCATGCACGACACCGACCATTCGGGCTGGTGGTTGTTGCTTAGTCCCGTGGCACTGGTCTTTGCCTGTTTTGCCGGGACGCCGGGGACGAACCGGTTCGGGCCGCCCCCGGTGGCCGGTGTCGTGCCTGCTTCACTTGCCGCTGCCGCCTCAGGCCCTGTGACAGCGCCCCCCGTCGCGCTGCCGCAGCGTGATGTAATCGCCGAGATCGAGCGGTTGGCAAAGCTTCGTGCGGGCGGCAACCTGTCGGAGGCCGAGTTCGAGGTGATGAAGGCGCAAGCCCTGTCACAGGCCCGCGGCGCGTGAACGACGACACGGCCTCGATCCTCGTCGTCGTCACCGTTTGCGTCGCGATCTATGGCCTTCCGTCCATCATCGCTTTCCATCGGCGCCACCCCAACCGCTGGGTCAACCTGGCGGTCAACGGGTTGTTTGGTGGGACGCTCGTGGGTTGGGTCGTTGCGCTGGTCTGGGCGCTTCACGCGGTGCATCGGCCAGACACACCCGGCGCCTCGCAGGGCGGTGAGTCGGGGCTGAACCTGTTGGTCAACGACACCCGGCGGGTCGCCATCGTGGCGGCCCCCTACCTCGAAGGGGGCGGCCTCACGCGATCCACTCTTTCGCCGGCCGATGCAGGGCGGGAACTCGAACGCCTCGCCGATCTCCGCACAGCCGGCCACATCGACGAGATCGAACACCGGATGCTCAAAGCCTCGATCCTTCGAAAGATGTAGGGCGGATGGCTCCTATCGACCCATTGCGGACGTAGGCACTTCGCCTGAAACTGCTCGCATGGCCGAGCAGTCGAAACCTCCCGTCAATGCCGTGGTGCGCGTTCCAGCCGTCACTATCTCCCGAACGTCGATGGAGGCGATAGTAGGCCCCCTTGATCGGTTCGAGGCATCCAAGGTGAGCGGCTTCAACTACGCTCAGATCGGCACGTCCGAAGACTGCGCATGGTCAGACGTGCTCGCTCTCATTGAACGGGTCGGTCCAGCATTGCTGGGGCACGTCGAGCGCGGAGAGGTTGGGCGGCCGTCCCTAGACGTTGCCTTCTTCGTCCAGGAGGATCGCGTGACTGCTTCGTTGCTCGTGCCGAACGACGTGGTGGCAGCGATTGGTCGCTTCGGTTTTGACCTAGAAGCGTCGGCCTATCTCGCGAGTGACTGACGACCGCTTTCCACCCACCCCGGACGTCGGCGTCTGGCTTAACAGCCTGGGAGCGGACCTTCCGAGGTTCGGCAATGGGCGCGAAGTTGGTCGTGATGATGCCGGCCTTGCTGAGGCGTCATGCCTTACCGATTTCGGCAGCTCTGACCGGAGTGGATCGCTTCAGGGCGCTGCTATCCAACAAGCTACGTGGGTTCTGTTCGTTGGAAATGTTGTGTTTCGTACCAATCTTACTCTATGAGGCGTCCATGGTCCTCAGAGAAAACGCTATGACTGACAGCACCCAAGATTTTAAGGCAAACTACATCGAACTCGCGGCCGACATCGTCGCCGCCTACGTCTCCAATAACTCTGTCCCGGTCACTGCATTGGCCGACTTGCTGAGCAACGTGCATGCCGCGATTAGTGGCCTCACAGCCGGAGGAGAGAGCGCATCGGCGCCGGGCAAGATCGAGAAGCTGACGCCGGCTCAGATTAGGAAGTCCATCACACCGGACGCGCTGATCAGCTTCGAAGACGGCAAGTCCTATAAGACCTTGAAGCGGCATCTGACGCTTCGTGGTCTGAGCCCGGAGACCTACCGCGCGAAGTACGGTCTGCCCGCTGACTACCCGATGACCGCACCCAGCTACTCAGCGCAGCGCTCGGCGCTTGCCCGATCCCTGGGCCTTGGACAGATACGCCAGATGACGGCTCCGGAGGCAAATGCTGTCCCAGCGAAGGCAGCAGTGGAAGAGGCCGTCCCGACCCCTGAGAAACCCAAGCGAGCGGGTCGGCCTCGGAAGACTGCCGCAGCTTGATAGGCATGCATGGAAGGCGCCTAGGCCGTCCTGAGCCCAACCAGCGCCGATAGGGGAGGCGGGCACAGCCCCGCCGCCCCGATCTGCTCACGGGGCCGGCGGGGTGGGTCGTCCATCTCACAGCGAGCCGATACGCAACTTGGCTCGATGGGAGGATGCCGGCTGGCTGGTTAGCAGACGGACAACTCAGCCGATCCAACCCGGCCCGGATAGGGACAGGCGGATGAAGCCAGATGCTTAGCGCCCGTACAGAACGTCTGAGAAGGGTCGGGTGCGGAACGTCCGCTTCAGGGCGAAGAGTTAGGGCCCGTTCCCCACCCAACCCTTCCGTTGGGCAGACGGACGGGTCTCGACCCAACCCAGCCGCCCAGATTGCCATGACCGCCTCCCATAAGCGGCCATTCGTTGGCCGTTCGGCAACTTCGGCTCGGGGTGGGGAGCGGACCCTGCCCCTTCGCCCTGCAGCGGACGCTCCTCCTCAGACCCATGTTGGCCGCGTGGACCGACATCGGCACTTCCCATAAGCGCCCATTCGTTGGCCGTTCAAACCGGTGATCCTTCGAGGTATTGAGGTCTTCCGTCGTTAATGACCAGCCAAGGCTGTTTGCTGGAGGTCCAGATATGCTCGGTCGGCTCGAACGCTTCCGGTCGATCAAGGCTGCCCATTGAAAGACCTATCGCGCCAGCGCTTTGGCGTTCTGAGAACAACGTTGTTCCGCATCGGGTACAGAAGCCTCGTCGTAGACCGCTATCGCTGCTTACCCACCCTGTCGGCCCATTGAAGGACAACCCGGCCAGCGGCACCAAGACACGCGCGAGGAAGGAGGTGCCCGTCGCCTTTTGGCAACGGTGGCAATGGCAGACGCGCACATTAAGCGGTTCGGCGTCGGTGCTGTAGCGACAAGCACCGCAAAGGCATCCACCTAAGATCATCGACGAGATTGTCCCTCTATTTTCCTGCTGCGACTGCAATACCAGGGCATGACGACCTTGTCTGCTTCTGCTAACTCTCGCCCGGAAGCAGATGGACAACAAACCACCCTTTTCAAATCCTCGGAAGGTTTACTTTCCAGCAGCTTGGTTGACGAGGACCCGCGACTGTAATGGGTGGATAACGATCATTCGTTGCCCTTGCCTGGACAGTGCTCAAGCTGAAGGTGCTCCGCCAAACGATCTCTCTGCCAAGCCGCTTCGGCTTTGATATCCCCGGCCGATAGTGCGACCGCCTTCAATGCGTAGGCTGCTGCGTGCCGCGCATGGGTTGGAACATGGGCAACTGCCGCAGCATGCCCTGCGGCACGTGCCGCAGCGGTGGCAGCCGGTCCGGACACATCCCGCGCGGCTGCGTGCGCGGCGAAAGCAAATTTTCTGACCTCCGGCATAGATAGTTCACCCCCGAGCCACGAGTGGAGCGCCGCGATGGCCGCACGAGGTCGGGCGTCGTTAGTACCTTCGAGTTCGAAGATGGGCTGTACCCGCTTAGCACAGGCGGCGGCCCACTCTGCTAGGGCGGCGTGATCGGTCATGATCCCTCCAGTTCGGGCTAATTCCGCTGAGGGTGGTGAGCGGCCCCTGACGCTTCGCCCTAAAGCGGACGTTCCGACTGTGGCCATTCGTAAAATGCGTGATCGGATACCAACCGCCAGGTTCGGCTTATTTGGATGTAGATGCTGGCGGTTCTGAGTTGTCGCTTCATATGCCTGCTCATCGTTACCCAGTGCTCAGATCTGGCTGCCAGCTGCCGAACTTTGAAGCGAGGCAGGGTTGAAATACAACGATAAGTCACAGGCCATTGCTAGGTTTACAGCAGCGGCCATGGGGCTCGTGTGCTCAAAAGTTTGTGAAAACCCCTCCGATTTCTACAGTGCTCTCTGAGCGAAACTTGAGATTAACCTATAAGATTTATGAACGGCCCACCAGATCGCGCCCTTGTGGATCTGTTTGAGGCTCCCGAGATGCGTGCTCTTTCAGATATTAAAATAACTACCAAGCTTGCGGTTGCTTTCGTTTCCTTGTCTGCCGTGACTATAGGCGTCAGCTTGCTTGGCTACACGCGCTTGTCCTCAATTGAAGCGAGCATCGGCCAGACTGAGCACACATACAAAGTTTTACAGGCCCTTGATGGCATCAACATGGCCATGGTCAATCAAGAGACCGGCGTGCGTGGATATCTCGTCTCAGGAGACTCTCACTTTCTCGCACCCTACAAGTCAGGTCAGATTGAATTCCAGGAAAAGTTCAATCAAGTCAAAAATCTGACTGCTGACAACTTAGCCCAGCAAGATCGCCTTACGGCACTTCAACGTGTTGCCACATCATGGTCAACTGACATTGCGAGCAAAGAAATCGGCCTAGTTGAGTCGAGCAAATTAGAACAGGCGCGGGCGCTTGAGGGAAGTGGTGCCGGCAAGGCATCGATGGATGCTATTCGGGCTGTCGTTGGCGAAATGGCAAAGGTTGAGCACGATTTGCTCCATGTGCGAGGGATCGAACAGAAAACCTCTTTCTCAACGGCTTACCTGACCAATATCATCGGAAGCATCGCCAGTGTCATCATTGCCGTTTTCCTCACAGGCCTCGTCTTTAGCTTGATCGTTCTACCGATCCGTCGCCTGGTGGCGGTGCTTGAGCGGATGGCGCAAGGCGAGATCGACACATCCATCGCGGAAGCGCGACGCGGGGACGAGATCGGGGCCGTCGGCAAGGCGGTCGAAGGTATCAAGGCCATGGTCTCGGCCAAGGCGGCGGAACAGGCAGAGATCAAGCGTGTCGCTGAAGCAGCGGCCGCTCAAGAGCGCAAACGGACCATGATCGAACTGGCCGACGGGTTCGAAGCGGCAGTCGGCGGGATCGTCGGGATGGTCTCTTCTTCAGCGACCGAGCTGCAGGTGACCGCCCAACAAATGAGTTCGAATGCTGCTGAAACTGCAGCGCAGTCGATCACGGTCGCCGCAGCGGCGGAAGAGGCGTCCACGAACGTGAGCACGGTCGCTGCTGCTGCCGAGGAGCTCGGATCATCCGTTCAGGAGATCGGGCGGCAGGTCTCGGGCTCGTCCGACCTCGCCCAAACGGCCGTCGGTGAGGCGGATCAGACCTTGCAATTGGTCCAGGCCCTCAGCCAGGCCTCGGCCCGGATCGGCGACATGGTCGGGCTGATCTCGAACATCGCGAGCCAGACCAACCTCCTGGCCCTCAACGCCACCATCGAGGCAGCCCGTGCGGGCGAAGCCGGGCGCGGCTTCGCGGTGGTCGCCACCGAAGTGAAGGAACTGGCCTCGCAGACGGCACGGGCCACCGAGGAGATCGGTACGCAGATCGGCCAGATCCAGGGCGTCACCGGGCAGGCGGTGTCCGCCATCGGATCGATGACGGCGCGAATTCGCGAGATCAACGGGGTCGCCACCTCGATTGCCGCCGCTGTCGAGCAGCAGGGTGCCGCAACCCAGGAAATCGTGCGCAACGTCGCCCAGGCATCCACTGGAACGACCGAGGTAACTAGCAACATGTCTGGGGTGGCGCGGGCGTCGGAAGAGACGGGAGCAGCGGCCAGCCAAGTGCTGTCGGCCGCATCGGAGCTGTCGCGCCAGTCTGAGCAACTCTCCGCCGAGGTCGGTCGCTTCCTCCACACTGTCCGCGCCGCCTAACCACGCATCGTCGCTTCGGGCAGGCGCGTTAAGGCACGAGCGCTACTTGGACGTCCGCTTCTGCCCTCACATGAGTGTGAAAGCGGACCGTCTCATTTCTACCCAGCCCACACGTGGGGCCATCCTCCGCCAACCTACCTCTTAGCAGACCTTCCGAGGGTCCGAGACAGGTCGTGAGCGGGTACGGCGATATCGTCCGCATTCATGCATTGCGCCCCGGAAACAGATCGGCAAAAGTCCAACCATGAGGGACATAGCGATGGCCCGATACAGCCGGCCTGACGTCATCCCTCGCGGATTACGCGGTACACCTGCATGCGGGAGCAGCCCAAGGCCGCAGCAATCGCCGCGGCCCCATTGCCAGCCTTCGACAACGACATAATCCGGTCGTGGTCGAGGCGGCGCTTGCCGCCGGCATACACGCCGCTACCCTTCGCCCGCTCAATGCCCTCGCGCTGGCGCTCCTTGATAAAACGTCGTTCCATTTGCGCGACCATACCGAGCACCGTCAAAACAACGTGGCCCATTTCCCCTCGGGTCGAGACATGCGGGTCGAGCACAGTGACATGCGCACCGCGCTGCTCGGCCTCGTGAATGAGGTTCAGGACGTCTCGGGTATCGCGACCGAGGCGATCAAGCCGCGTAACCATCAGTTCATCGCCCGGCCGCAGGAATTCCAGCACAGTCGCCAACTCGGCTCGGCCGTCGCGGCTACCGCCAGAGACCTTTTCCGACCTAATAACCCCGCAGCCTTCGGCCTTCAGCCGGGCGACCTGCCCGTCGAGGTCCTGGTCAAGGGTGCTGACGCGGGCGTAACCGATGCGGGCCATGATGTGTAACCTCAAGCTTTAGGCCCGAGGCTACCTTGTCACAAATAGTCGGTGTCAACCCAGATGTTACGACGGCCGAAGTTGGTCATGTTACGTCACTTCAGGGTATACCTTGATGTTAGAAACAGGCTTAAGGCGACATTGTCAGGGAAACCAGACCTCACGTCGCTATATTTGCATTGCGCCATCAAGCATTTTTTGCGCCCGCTCCCTTAATGCAAGTTCAGGCAACCCGGCATTCACGAATTTTATAAACTCTTTGTCGATGTATTGCTTATCAAGCATTTCAATAATTTCAGCGTCCCCTCGGACAAAGGATTCTTGTATCAATTCAAAAAGCGTTCCGTCTTTTTTCGGCTTTATATCAGCTAGATATACTACGTTCCCAATAGTTCTCGCTGAGTTTATCTCTCTATCTAGCATTGATGATAATTCGGCCCTATCGAATAATGGCAGAAATCTGTCATAAGGGACATCAAGCATAGGTTCATGATTGAACAATCCCCTATCTGATAGGTGAGATAGAAATGCAACCGACATAGCCTTTCCCTTAAGGAATCTTTTAAATAGTATGTCTTCTGCGGCAATATGGACTGGAACAGGCTTAATGGTTCCGGTTTTAGAGACTGCACCGTCGATTTCGTCGATCATTCTGACTAGGGCATGATCAGGACGGCCCTGCAAAGACTCTGTTAGGCTTGAGGTTCGAATCCAACTTAGGAGCGGTATCTTGACCTGCTCAAGTTTTACATTGCTACAAATTAGCCTTAACAGCAGCAACCATTGAGCCTCATACGGCAAAGCATCACTATTTGCGATTCCAATGTATGTCGAAACAAACTCAACTGCGTCGTCTAGCCTACTTTGCAGTAGCTGCACCCCTTGCTGGAGATCGTCTGCGGATCTCCCCCGGAGCTCGAGCAAAACGTCGGGTAGGGGACGAAGTCCCATAACCATTCCTAGCGATTTCAGGAGCAGTTCGTCATCAAACCGAAAACCCCGATGCCCAAAGTGATCCTGCAGATCTAATAGTGCTGCTGACAAATCGAAATCATCAGACCATGTTAAAGCTCGCATAAAATCCACTACGCCCAAGCGGACGCCAGTGGAATTAATGCGTTGAAAAATGCTAACAACGTCGTTTGGGTTACGATTGTAAATAGTGACTACCGGGAGAAGATACTCTTGAAAAACGGTAAGAATATTTACAGCCCGTTCTAAGTAAAGATCCCCCTTATCTAAACTTGCAAGCCGCCGCTGTTGATCCAAAAACAACCTTGGGCGGAAAACTGTGCTTAAAGGAATCGCCACCATCTTGTCGTTCAAGTCTCTAGCGTGAACAAATATCTCTTCATCTAAATCAAAGAAGACGTCGAATCTTTTATCATCGGCAACTTCGTCCCGATTAAAAACACCATTCAAGGAACTTAGCCTTTGGACTCCGTCTAATACAAAGCTGGTAGGATAAGCCTCAGAGACGAGCGGAAATCCCGCTGACATTTCTTTGACTGTCTTAAAAACTTTATTTTCGACTTTCCACAGCAAAGTACTACCAATAGGAAACCCCAAGTAAACGCTCTCAAGCAATTCGAGGACTTGCCTTTCATCCCATATGAATTCTCTCTGGAAAGGAGGAACTCTATATTCACCAGTGCGGATACGTCGAAACACTGTCGGAAGATGCTCAACTGCTGGCGTAGGCGCCGGTGAACTTGATGGGGAAGTCATTTACTGCTCTCCGAGGGGCTCAGGCATAGCGTTATTATCAGTCGCCTCATTATCTATGCTTTTTGAGAGCGCATGATCTTCTGTACCAAGCACTGCCGGCTGATTAGCATTAGTGGCAACATCCTCGTACAACCTCAGCAACAGACCTTCTAATAAGTGAAGAGAATGACTAAGATAGGAAGCTGAAAATTTAGCCGATTTATAATCCCACTTCCAAGTATCTTGAATTAAATCTAACTTTTCCCGCTCTGCTTCGTAAAAAACGTGCGTCAGTGCGTACAGCATATACTGCATTTCTGTTGTAATTTGAATTTCAAAGTAAACATTTTCCCGGAATGACTCCCACGCCATATTGGTGAATTCAAAATTAAAAACAACATAAACATGATACGCATAGTACCCATGCTCTTTCGCCTGAGCATTGACGTGACACGGGAGCTCGAGCTCTTTACATATACTTTCTATCAAAGCTGTGATTTTTGCTGGCTCGTCAATGTGCCTGCATACAATTGTTGTCCTTATGATATCTTTTAGTTCTTTGAAAATATCATTGGCGCCAACCCACCTCTCCCCTTTCGGATTAGGAAAATTGCCGTTCTCCACTACGTTAATTCTATAAAGTTTTGATATAATAGAGTCTACGCTTTTGACATTTAGCTCCGGCTTTATGGTGACTATATTTATTTGTTGATGTGTAGCGTTGGCCTTATGCGCCTCAACTAAACTTTGTAGTCTTGAATAAAAAATATGATCCTCAATAGAGGCAAGAAAAGTTCTAGTATTTGTACTAATCCATGAGCTCAGCGATTTCGCCGTTGGATCAAAGCCAATGTTTTTCTGAGCCCAAGGGCCAAAATCTGCGAACGTGGGCTTTCCAGGCATTGACGGAACTCGACCTCCCGGCAGCATTATTTTCACGCGCGGCTACTGCGTTGGTAAATGGGATTCCTCTTTAGATCAATGACAATGGCGCCTACCTCCCATTCGGTGGCCCAGGTTTAAACAGAGGGCAGCGTAGACCGCTTGACGATGGCGGGGTGAGCAGAAGACACGGAGCCACTTGGTTCCGTCACCAAATGACCAACTTCGGTGCAGGCGATTGGTGCCCAAACAAGGGATGCGAACCGCTGCTGTTGTGATCCATTACCTCTGTTCCTTAACCCGACGCCGACTTTCTTGAGAAAGAAAGAGCCTTCGCCGTTGAGGAGTTTGTCGCGCACCATTGCGGTCAAAGGCTAACAAGAGCCGTTCTCTCCGGTTTCATGGCTCGATTTACCCGGTCACTGATCGGACCGCTTTATTTGTATGGTCCCGGGATGATGTGTGCCGGGTTGCGAGGAGTTCGTTCGAGCAATCACCCGCCCGCGCCACTGGTAATCCTTGGCCATTCGACTCGATACGGTTGTCCTTACGATCACGACCACATGGGAGGGGCCGGGATTGTGGCGACGCTCAGCATGCAGACCCTGGATGATTCTGGCCTACCGTCGCCCCGAGTGAAAGCGGTGACGCCAGCCCTCCTCAAGCCTGCGCTCCTCCGCGCTCTCTTCCGGGACGGGTTTCAGACACAGCATAATCATCGCGAAGCCGTTCTGCTGGAGGTACACCTGCTCGTAGAGGGCCGGCGCGCGGAGGTCGCGCTTCACATCGATCCAAAGGTCGGCACTACACACGGCGATGTCGCTCGCGATGTTCGGCCGATGCGAACTGCTGTGATAGAGCGAATGCAGCGGGACCGGGCTGCCACCCGCGCAGACGATGGCAGGAAAGGAGAGGCTGCGGTAGCACCGCTGCACCCGACCGTTGCCCGCCACGACGATGGCGATCCGCTCGGGGTGGTACTGCACGTAGGCCCGAGCCGCCGTCTCCCTACCGACCGCGAAGTCGCGTGCGAGCGTGAGAACGTGATGCAGATCGGGCTCGCGAAAGGCTGCCATGGCCCCTCGCAGCAGGTGCGGGGGCATCAGCACGAGAGCGGCGAAGCGGTTGGCCTCGACCTCCCTGCGCTGCCGCTGGTCGCCCTCCTTCGCTTGCACGCGCAGTAGGTCGGAACTCTTGCATAGGAACCTGCCGGGCTGATCCGGGACGTGGTGCGCCATCAGGAAGTGGCCGAGTTCGTGCGCGATGGTGAAGCGGCGACGCGGTTCGCCCCCGCGCTTGGCGAGGATGATCCCTTCGGACCGCTTCGCATCGGTCGCGAGGCCGCCTTCGAACCCATCGGCGTCGAGGTCGTCGATCCTCAGGATGGCAACTGATGGCAAGAGCAAGCCCAGTTCTTCTCAACGAAGATCGGCCAGCGGCTCTCACAAAACTGGCGGTCGAAGCTTGCGTTATGGGCGATCACCACGACGGCATCGCCAGCCATCGCTTGTACCGCCGCGTCATTGATCCGTTGACCGGCCACGTCAGCGTCCGTGATGCCGGTCAGTCGAGTGATCTCTGGCGGGATCGGCTTCTGCGGCTCTTGAAGTTGGTTGAAGACCTGAAGCACCCGGTAGATGCGGCCGCTCGCGCCGTACTCGAACTTGATCATGCCAAGCTCGATCACTTCGTCGTGCGTGTAATCGACCCCGGTCGTTTCGGTATCGAGGATCAGGCCAATGAACGTCGGCTCGGTCGGCTGATCGGTGCAATCGGCGAACGGTCCAACCCTCCTAAGCACGCGGTATTCGCCTGTGCTCTCCAGCACAGAAGCAATGCTGTCGAGGGGTTGCGTAACCGTCACTGTGTCTCGGTCCCGGAGGATGCCATTGCGGAGCATTAAGCCACAACGACTCAGGGGAGAAACCTACGCAACGCGACATCGGCTCAACCAGCCCCGATCAAGGTTCATCCCCAGGGGAATCAGCCTCGGTCGTGGTTCATGATGGCCTCCAGATCGCATGAAGACCCGTGTCGAACTCATCGTGCGGCAAGTCGCGCCTCAGAGGGTCGCAAAGAAACCTGCGGGAGACACAAAGCAGTAGAGGAGCTTCAGCGCTCCTCGAAAAACGGTCTGAAGTTTTCCAGCCACTGCCGCAGCCATACTTCGAATCCCTGCTTGGCTCCGCTTTCTTCCTGGGCATGCCCCCATGCTTCCTCAGAGAAGGGGCTCCACCATGTCCAGAGCTTATGCGCACCGTCGTATTCGACCGTACCCACTTCGACTTCACCCATGCGGCCGATAAACCGCTGGAGCGGAACGTTGGCGATCTCATCTTGCGTCCAGGCGATCAGGGTATCCGGCATGGTCGTCCATGTGGCTGGGGGCGGGAGGCGGGCACAAGCCTCGAAGTTCCTTTCCAACGTGCTTGAGCACTTACGGCTCAACAACGTCGTCGAGTGCCTTGGGATGAACGGCCTTTGGGTCACTTGCAGCGACACTGTAGGCCGATCCCCGTCATGAGCGAGAACGACCACCGCTCGAAAGGAGCCCAGTGTTGCCCGTTTGTTCTTGCCAAGCTTGGCGGTTCGCGGGATACGAGGCGAATGCGCATCGTGCTCAGCTTCTGCCTCGCTCTCGCTTGCTTTTCGCAGGCGGCTGTAAAAGCCGAGGCGCAGGGGGTGGAGGCCTTTGACTTGGTGCGGCTTGAGAAGGAATGGCATCGCTGCGTACGGCGGTCCTTCGCGGGTCAGCCCCTGGGGCTAGATAACGTGGCGGCGCAACGTGCCGCGCTCGCTGCGTGCAAGCCCAACGAGGATGCCTATGTCTCGGCTGTCATGATCGTGCAGTTGGCGCGCGAGGACAGCCTGCGCGAGGACCGTGATGCTTTCACCTCAAGGGCAAGAGTTTGGGCGGGTCGGCTATCTGCCTACGTGCTAGACCCACTGTCGTCCTGGTTGCTGGGGCGGGATCGCTGAGCTCTCCCGGACCGTCGTGTTCACTGCCGGTGGCCCCGCGTCGGTTCAGCATTGAACCTCGATGCTCCGCCAGTGCGCTCAGCAATCGATGTCGGGGTTGTGACGCTTGGCCGTAGTTCGCCGCGATGATTTCTCACGCACCATACGGCGATGATCCAGCCGACACGCATCAAGCCCTTGAACGACGCCCCGACCCAGGAGAAGGCGTCTTACGTTCTCTACTGGATGGGGTTGGACTACACGACCGGCCATGGGGTCCGCGTCCGGTTTACGGCAATGTGCGCTCGCTCGGCGCGGCGACGCTGAAGAAGTTCGATGCCGACGGCTATGTGCGTGAGGTCGAGCGGCTGGCAGCGGCAGAACAGTAGATTTGCATCATTGCCGAGGCGGCATTCCGCGATTCAGCGCCGGTCACCACTGCCCAAACTCTGGTGTTAGGCCAATGAACGTTTGCCCGTTTGGCGGATCATCGCAGTCCACGTACGGTGAGTAGTGAAAGCTCTGAGGTAGTGATTGGCGAGATGAACCAGAGGGCGAGCCCAGCCAGATTTGAGCGTGGCACGCCCGTGGAGACACTCGCCGGGACGGTCGAGCGTGTCACCTTCCACAATGCCGAGACGGGCTTCTGCGTCCTCAAGGTGCAAGCGGGAGGCAAACGTGACCTCGTGCCGGTGATTGGGCATGCTCCGGCCATCGGCGCAGGCGAGTGGATCACGGCTACCGGCATCTGGTTTTCAGACCGGCAGCATGGACTTCAGTTCAAGGCCGACACCCTGAAGGCCACGCCGCCGACCGGTGTCGAAGGCATAGAGAAGTACCTCGCCTCAGGGTACATGCGGGGCATCGGTCCTGCCATGGCCAAGCGCATCGTTGCGCTGTTTGGCGAGAACACCTTCGAGGTCATTGAAGCCAATCCTGAGCGCCTGAAGGAGGTCGCAGGCATCGGGACGAAGCGTGCCGAGCGCATCGTGAAGGGCTGGGCCGGGCAGAAGGCTGTGAGGGAGATCATGATCTTCCTGCACGCGCACGGCGTCGGCACCGCCAGGGCGGTGCGCATCTTCAAGACCTATGGCCAAGAGTCCATCAAGGTCATGACGGAAGACCCGTACAGGCTCGCACGCGATATTCGCGGCATCGGGTTCCGGACAGCCGATGCCATCGCGATGAAGCTCGGGCTTGAGAAGGAAGCGCCGCAGCGCCTGCGGGCAGGTGTGTCGTTCGCGCTCCAGACTGCCATGGATGAAGGGCATTGCGGCTTGCCCACCGAGCGCCTTGCCGTGCTCGCGCAGAAGCTGCTGGAGGTCGAGGCTGATCTCGTCCACATCGCCATCACCCTGGAGCTACGCGGTGAGGACGTGGTCGCCGACACAGTGGATGGCGAGACCTGCATCTTTCTCAAGGGGCTGCACTCCTCCGAGCGGATCATCGCCGAGCGCCTGATCGACCGGGCCTCTGGGTCGCCGCCCTGGCCGGAGATCGACATCGACAAAGCACGGCCCTGGGTGGAGGAGAAGACCGGCAAGACCCTCTCGCCCTCGCAGGTTGAAGCCATCCGGCTGATGCTCGGCTCGAAGCTCACGGTGATCACCGGCGGTCCTGGGGTCGGCAAGACCAGCACACTCGACTCGCTCCTGCGCATCCTGACGGCCAAGGGCGTGCGCGTGTTGCTGGCGGCTCCCACCGGCCGTGCTGCCAAGCGCATGCACGAGCAGACGGGTCTGGAAGCGAAGACCATCCATCGCTTGCTGGAGATCGATCCGAAGCACGGTGGCTTCTCGCGCAACGAGGAGAACCCCCTCGATTGCGACCTCCTCGTGCTCGACGAGTGCTCGATGATCGACGTGCCCTTGATGAACGCGTTGCTCAAGGCCGTGCCAGAGCGCGCAGGGCTGCTTCTCGTCGGCGACGTAGACCAACTACCCTCAGTTGGACCGGGGCAGGTCCTGGCCGACGTGATCGCATCTGAGCGGCTGCCGGTTGCCCGACTGACTGAGGTGTTCCGGCAAGCGGCTGAAAGCCGGATTATCGTCAACGCTCACCGAATCAACCAAGGGCAGATGCCCGAGTGGCCCCGCGCAGGTGAGAAGTCCGACTTCTACCTGATCGAGATTGAGGACCCGGAAGTCGGCGTCGCCAAGCTGATCGAGGTGGTCACCAAGCGTATCCCACGCACGTTCGGCTTAGACCCGGTTCGCGATGTGCAGGTGCTGACGCCGATGATGCGTGGCTCGCTCGGCAGCCGCAACCTCAACCACGAGCTTCAGCGCGTGCTGAACCCCAAGCCGCCTGTGCAGGTGGAGCGCTTCGGCTGGCGCTTCGCGCCGGGTGACCGAGTGATGGAGACGCAGAACGACTACGACCGCGAGGTCTTCAACGGCGACCTCGGCATGATCACCGGCATTGACGAGGAAGAGGGTGCCGTCCTCGTGACGTTCGACGGCCGCCAGGTCGTCTATCCGTTTGGCGAACTCGATACGCTCGTGCCTGCGTTCGCCACCACGATCCACAAGAGCCAGGGCTCGGAGTACCCGGCGGTGGTGATCCCCATTGTGACGCAGCACTTCAACATGCTGGCCCGGAACCTGCTCTACACGGGGGTCACACGGGGCAAGCAACTTGTGGTGCTGATCGGCCAGCGCAAGGCCATCGGCATGGCTGTGCGAGGCGGACAGCAGAAGCGGCGCTGGACGAAATTGCGTGAGTGGCTCACTACCAAATAGTCATTCCGCAACAGCGTGCTCTCTGCACGACTCGGAGAGCACAAGTGAGTTCTATAATTCCTTTAGGTATCTTCGAAAAAGTCGCGATCACTCAAGCTTGGCCGACCGAGGATCGCAACTTCACTCCGTGGCTGGCGCAGTCGCCGAACATGGTGCAACTCGGCGTTACACTCGGCCTAGAAATGGAAGTTGAGGCGGTCGAGCACTGGGTCGGCCCATTCAGAGCCGATGTTTTGGCTCGTGTACAGGATGAGGCGGACCACAGGGTTCTGATTGAAAATCAGTTCGGTCGTACTGATCACCGCCACTTAGGTCAGATTCTAACTTATCTTGCGGGTATTGAGTCTGCTAAGACTATAGTTTGGATTGCGGAAACGTTTCAGCCTGACCACCGGGCGGCTATCGATTGGCTAAATGAACACACCGACGAAGATTTTTCGTTCTTTGCTGTTGAACTCGAACTCTGGCGTATCGGGGATTCGCCTCCTGCCCCACGGTTCAATGTGATCGCCAGCCCAAACGACTGGACACGGCAGGCGCGTGTTGCAACTCGGAATGTTGGAGAGGTAGCTCTCGCTGAGCGACATCATGTCCGGCTCGCATACTGGGCGTCGTTTGGCGAGTTCCTGAAAGCACGCAACACAGGGTTCCGGATAAAGCGCGCGAACAAGGACCACTGGTTTGAGTTTCCAATTGGACGCAGCGGCTTTGTGATCAGTTCGACAATCAGCACAGACAAACAGCGCATTGGAGTTGAGCTTTACATCGCTAATGATCCTAGCAAGCGAGCCTTTAAGGCTCTTCTGGATCAGAAAGATGCGGCAGAATTAGAGTTCGGTGAAGAGCTGAGTTGGCAGGAGCTTCCCGGAAAGAAAGCGTGTCGCATCGCACTGTTTAGGTCAGCCACCGACCCATCCGACGAAACATCCCGTGAAGGGCAGCATGCTTGGATGCTGGAAAAAATGGAGCGGTTCCGTGCAGTGTTTTCCAGCCGAGTTAAGGGGCTGAAGCTAGATGCCGGAGCGGATCCCTTTGAAGATATCGACGGGGTCGTCGCCTGATCAGGGTTAAGGCGCCCAATCCAAGTTCTGGCTAACACCATCATACAACAAGTGGTGGATGCAGCTTAGCACGGCAGAAGGGCACGGTTGCGCCCGCTCCAATAAGCCCACCGAGGTTGGATTTCCTATGAACTCGCCTCAGCCGAGGGCTGGAGTCCTGATAGGCAGGCGCGCCATGGTTCGGCCATCGATCCCTCGCTCAGAGGCTCGGCTTTGTCAGCCCAAGATGGTCATGCGCCTCAGCGGGCGTCATCATCCGAATGGATTCATCTGAGAAGCCAAGCTCGCGCAGCTCCGCCCGTTGCTGGTTCGTGATCATCAAAGAAAGCACGGCAAGTGGCGCAGGCGCGATAGCCGCACCGGATGGCTGGACGTCCTTAGCTTGGCGGAGGCTGTCAAGGAATGCTTCCTCTACGGCAGCCTGACCGAAGAGCGTTCGGAGATAATCGTCGGTTCCTGCCATCAGCGTGCTTTCCTGTTCCTCACGGGTCAACGGAATGCGCGATGCACACAGCCGCTATAGTCCAACTCATTCCAAGGCATCGCGCGCCAGCTCTTCGGGTAGCATTACGGCACGATCCTGACGCGCGATGAGGGCTGCGATGCCAACCGGTCGGTAGCCCCATGCATCGACGCCGACATCGCATGAGAAGCGGGTGTCGGGCAGTGAACCATGTGTGTGGCCATACAGGTGCCGCGTCCCGCGCCACAGGCCGGGCCAAGCGCGATGCGCGTAATGTGCGAGAAACAACCGCCATTCCGTGCCATCGGCATCGCTGACAGTGATCCGCGCAGTTTCCTGCGGCGGTTTCACCCACGGCAATTCAAGAACCCGATTGGTGTCGTGATTGCCGCGGATCAGCCGCTTTCGGCCTCTTAGGCCCTCGAAGATCTCCGCGCAGCGCGCCCGGCTCGCTCCGGCAGCGAAATCGCCGAGATGCCAGACGTCGTCGTCCGCGCCGACAACGTCGTTCCAACCCTCGATCAGAGCCCCGTCGTGATCATTGAGTGATCCGAATGCCACTCCGCGCTGACGCAGGATGTGAGCATCCCCGAAATGGGTGTCTGAGGTAAAGAAGGTAGCCATGCGAATTCGACGGCGCTGCATGCTTCAGGCAGCGGCCTGCCATTCAAACTCAGCCGACTCAGCTTGGATCGACCCCACTCGAAAAATTGTAGAGTGGTACGAACCCACCGCGCTCACGCGTTTCCGTTCGCTCAACACCAGCTTGGAATGGGAAGACTGCTACAACGAACTGGTAGCTATGTGGTTGCTAGGGATTTTTAGGAAGCCAACAACCAGAAGCTAAGTCATTGATATGTTTGGTGGGTGCACAAGGGTTCGAACCTTGGACCCGCTGATTAAGAGTCAGCTGCTCTACCAACTGAGCTATGCACCCATTGCCTTGCGGCAGTCGCGGCAGCCACCAAACCCGCTGCGACGAGGGGGCTGATAGCAAAGGCCCCGGGGGGTGTCCACCCCCGGGACGTCATTTTTCCGGCTAAACCGATGCGGCGTGCTGGGCGTGGAGGCGCACGGCCGTGGCCGAGAGCTTGTTCAGGGCGGAGAGATACGCGCGGGCCGAGGCCACCAGCGTGTCGGGATCGGCGCCCCGCGCCGTCACGCTGCGGTCGCCGGCCTTCAATCGGACGGAGACCTCGGCCTGGGCGTCGGTGCCCTGCGTCACAGCGTCGACCTTGTAGAGTTCGAGCTGCGCCTCGTGCGGGACCAGGGCCTGGATCGCATTGAACACGGCGTCCACGGGGCCGTTGCCGTCGGCCTCCTCGGTGACGATGCGGTCGTCGATGGCGAGCTTCATCGTGGCGCGCTGCGGCCCGCGCGTGCCGGCGATGACCGAGAGCGAGACGAGGCGGATGCGGTCATGCGCCGTGGCGAGGCCCTGGTCGACCAGGGCCTCGATATCCTCGTCGTAGACGTGCTTCTTGCGGTCGGCGAGCGCCTTGAACCGCTCGAACACGTCCTGCAACTGATTGTCGGCGAGGTGCAGGCCGAGTTCCTCCAACTTCGAGCGGAAGGCCGCGCGGCCCGAATGCTTGCCCATCACCAGGGAAGTCTTGGCGACCCCGACGGAGGCGGGCGTCATGATCTCGTAGGTCTCGGTATGCTTGAGCATGCCGTCCTGGTGGATGCCGCTTTCATGCGCGAAAGCGTTCCGGCCGACGATGGCCTTGTTGTACTGCACGGGGAAGTTCGTCGCATGCGAGACGAGCTTCGAGGCGCGGGTGAGCATCGTGGTCTCGATGCCGGTCTCGTAGGGCATCACGTCGCCGCGGGTGCGGATCGCCATGACGATCTCCTCCAGGGCCGCGTTGCCGGCCCGCTCGCCGATGCCGTTCACCGTGCACTCCACCTGCCGGGCGCCGCCTTCCACGCCGGCCAGGGAGTTGGCGATGGCCAGACCGAGATCGTCGTGGCAATGCACCGAGAAGATCGCCTTGTCGGCATTCGGCACCCGTTCGCGCACCTGGCGGAACATGCTGCGGTATTCGTCGGGCGTGGCGTAGCCCACCGTGTCGGGCAGGTTGATCGTCGTCGCACCGGCCCGGATCGCGGCCTCGACGCAGCGGCACAGATAGTCGATCGGCGTGCGCGTCGCGTCCATGGCCGACCATTCCACGTCCTCCACGAGGTCGCGGGCCTGGGCCACGGTCTTGAGGATGATCTCGACCACCTCGTCCTGGGACTTGCGCATCTGGTGGGCGAGGTGGATCGGCGAGGTCGAGACGAAGGTGTGGATGCGCCCCCGCCGGGCGAGGCGGACGGCTTCGCCGGCCCGCGCGATGTCGGCGGGGATGGCGCGGGCGAGGCCGGCGATGGTCGCGCGCTTCGAGCGGCGGGCGATCTCGGAGACGGCCTCGAAATCACCGATCGAGGCGATGGGGAAGCCCGCCTCGATGATGTCGACGCCCATCGTGTCGAGGAGTTCGGCCACCGCCAGCTTCTCGTCGAGGGTCATGGTGGCGCCCGGGCATTGCTCGCCGTCGCGCAGGGTCGTGTCGAAGATGAGGACCCGGTCCTTCGGGGAGGCGTTGGGCTGGGCGGTGATGTCGGTCATGGCGTGTCGTCCTGTCGGAGGCGCGGTCGCTGAGGGACGCGGCGCCTTGATCCATCGATCGGCTCGACGAAGCCCTCGAGGGCCCCGGTCGCGAAACGATCCCCTGAGAGCCCAGGCGCACGCGCCCGGACGGCCCTCAGGGGCGGATAAGGAGGAGAAGGCCGACGAGGAGCGCTCGGGGACGCGCATGACCACGCACCGCCGCGAAGGCGGTGTCTGCGGTTCCCTGCGTGGAGCCGGCGCTGGCCAAGGCTCGTCTCTCCCGAATGGCGTAGCGGGCGCGCGAACGATGCGACCGAGCGGCTTCGTACCCCTCGACGCCCCCGTTGACAAGGATCGCTCTGCACGCGCCGCCGTCCATCACATCTTCGTGGGCAGGGATCCGGCCATTGTCGCGTGCCGGTTCGCGACTAGCTTGACGTTCGTCCGTTCAACGGCACGGCGTGCGCCTCGTACCGCGCCGACATAACAATATCGGAAGGAAACACCCGTCCATGTCGCGCACTTTCCTGCGTCGAATCGTGCTGCCCGGCCTCGTTCTGGTTGCCGGCACCGCCCCCGGCTTTGCCATCGACCTCACCAAGACCATCGATATCGCGGCTCCCCCGGCCAAGGTCTGGGCGACGATCGGCGATTTCTGCGGCATCGGCAATTGGCACCCGGCCATCGCCAAATGCGAGCCCTCCACCAAGGGCGGCACGATGCTGCGCAAACTCAGCCTCAAGGGCGGCGGCGCCATCGTCGAATCGCAGACGGCGCGCGACGACAAGGCGATGAGCTACACCTACGCCATCGTCGAGAGCCCGCTGCCGGTCTCCGACTATTCCTCCACCCTCGCGGTGAGCCCGAAAGGCTCAGGATCGACGGTGACGTGGACGGGGACCTTCAAGGCCAAGGGTGTCCCGGACACGGTGGCGACCGATGCCATCACGGGGATCTACGAGTCCGGCCTCGCGGCCATCGCCGAGAAGGCCAAATGACGCGCTCGCGTGACGGGCTGACGTGACGGTCCGACACGGGGTCCGGGATCGTCGCCGGAGCCCCGGCTGCGGTGATTGACCCGCCCCTCACGTGAAGGCAAGAACCCGGCGCGGCGTCCATGCCGTGCCGGCCATCGCGCCGGAGCGTGAAGGAGAGCCGCCGTGACCAGGAACATCGTGCCGCCGCAACCGGCCAGCCTGATGCTGGCCATCGGCCTCGCCGCGGGGCTCGGAGCCTGCACCTCGTCCGGCCCCTCTCCGAA
>NZ_VRVC01000267.1:0-1271 GCF_008040005.1 Methylobacterium sp. WL19 | reverse complement strand
GAAAGGGCGCTCGAAGCCCCAGCAGGTCACGGCGATCCAAACCCTGGTCCCGTTCTTCCGCGGCACGGTCGGGGCCAAGGCCGACCGCTCGTTGGTAGCCCAGTTCGATCCGGCCAACCCGCTTCCCTCACCCTTTCTCGACATCGCCATTGCCGACCGGGGCTACATCCCGGCACCGGTGGGCGACACCGTACAGAAGCTCGAGACGTTCTCGCAGCCGACCGGAAAGAGCGATGCCGGCATCAATACCACGTTGAGGAACGTCAAGGTGGTGCATCAGGCCGCCGGCACCGACGACTGGTGGAAAGAGCACGATGACGGAACCCGGGTGGCGAACGTGTCGTGGTCGGCGGAAAACACCGGCAGCAGGATGTTCCAGGTGAACTTCCGTCCGGCCAAGAACATGTCCGAGTTCAAGACCCTGTCGTTCCGCACCGCGTTGCGCTGCTTCGGCGAGATTTGCGACTTCCCCGCCTCCGACAAGGGTGAAATGACCTACGGCGTGCGATTGATCGACGGCAACGGCCAGGCTTCGACAACCTACCTGACCGACCAAGACGTGCGCATCAGCCGGCCGATCGGACTGCCTTCACAAACCTACACGTTCCCCGATAGGCCCCCCTTCGTTGTCCCGGCCACCCTTCACTCCGTGCTGGGCACCGTCGAGATCCCGCTTTCCGCTCTGGCCGGCGTGGATCTCAGTCGGATCACGGCGCTGCGTTTTACCTTTCACAACCAGACCGTCGGCAGCGTCGACATCGGTGATATCATGCTGTCCAAATCCGACCCCACGGTAGATCCCAACCTGCGGGTCGCGTCGAGAGCTCCGTCGGCCATGATGGCCGCCAAAGTCCAGATGGCTTCCGTGGTCCGCCACGATCCCGCCTCCGACGGCAACTCCCTGAAGATCGTTCGCAAACCCGCTGCCGCGCGACCGACCGGTGCCGCTACTGCGGAGTCGGGCAAGCCGACGGTCAATACGGTCAATATGGTCGTCACCTCGAAGCGGCCCTTCCCCGCCACCGACGCCTTCCCGTCTTTGAAGGTGGGCAACAAGATGATCCGTGCGGACGGCAGCACGATCGCGCCCGACGGCAAGACGATGACGATCAGCATTCCGGAGGCGACATTCAACGCCCTGCCCGCCGGTGCCGACGTCTCGCTCCTCCTCTTGGCGAGCTCGCCCCCGTGGAGTTTCGGCCCCCTGCCGAAATAACCCGCGCCGGGCTTTCGTCAGAAAGTCGAGCTTAGATACCCAAGACGCAATACCC
>NZ_VRVC01000266.1:0-1273 GCF_008040005.1 Methylobacterium sp. WL19 | reverse complement strand
AGAACGGGTACTGCGAGAGCTTCAACGCCAAGCTGCGGGATGAACTCCTCAACGGCGAGGTGTTCTACACCCTCAAGGAGGCCAGCGTCGTGATCGAGCAATGGCGCAGGCACTACAACAGCATCCGCCCGCACTCGTCGCTCGGCTACCAGCCGCCCGCACCGGAGGTCGTCATCTGGCCAACGGAACCAACCGGATCAGCGCCGCTCGCTCACCCCACCATCGTCACGAGACCGACGATGCACTAACTTCGATCCTGGGCCACCGAATGGGGGCAGGCCAAAGCGCTGCTGTGCGAGAACGGCAAGGGGTAATGAACAGCCACTTCCGACCTATCTCGGACGTTGGCTGAAACCGAACCCCGTACTACGATCCAGTAATAATCATGGCTTGGTATGAATGAAAGATTTTGCACCGCTTGCAGTTATTGTCTTATGCTTCATAGCCGGCATCTTCCTACTAGTGGTGCTTTTAAAACGCATTCGTGGGAAGCTCCAGGGTAAATATCCTTTTGGCTTTGGTGTGCTTAGTCCTTCAATCGCTGTATCTTTAGAGGAAGCCCAATTCTTCAATATCAATGAGCACGATAAGCCGCTTATAGAGAAATTTAGAAGGACATTATTTGCTGGTGTGGCGATCCTAATAGTTCTCTCCTTCGTGGCCCTCAACGTGCTACACCAAATGTTTCCGTAACTAGATAATGACTGCTTCCCACCCATTGCAGATTTTAAGAGCCGCTGGTTCAATAGCTTGGGAAGCATGAGGGATTAGTAGCACTTGCAAAACAGGCCATGTTTATGAGCATCGCTCAACAGTTCGCACGCGACGACGGCCGATCACGTCTAACCATCCATCAGCGGCAGGACGGCCTTTTTTTCTACACTGAAGATAGCTTCTACGACGGCTGGGACAATGCGCCCGCAATGTGGCGGGAAGGATACCCACCTTCCGGCCTCTTCGCGACTGTGGAGGATGCCAGAGCTGAGGCCACAGCCGTCATACCCTGGCTGCGAGCAACCCACACCTGATGGCTGCTCCCCACCCTGAGTCGACCTTCCTCGCTAGTGCCTAAGGTCGAAAATCATTCGTTTCGGTTGGCGAGGGAAGGGTGATGAGAGTCTTCACGAGCACGGGCTCGATCGCGCGCCGCAACCGCTGCCCCTCGGCGGCGGTTCTGTCTGCCGATGCGGCGCGCGTCGAGCGACCCCCCTCAAGCCGGGGATCGCGTCCGCGCTGGGCGGCGTCCGGGGGCGGGGCATGATCGTCGCCGGGC
>NZ_VRVC01000265.1:0-1399 GCF_008040005.1 Methylobacterium sp. WL19 | reverse complement strand
GGCCATGGCGGCGGCGGGGCTGGCCGCGCTGCTCGGCGGCTCGACCCTGCAGATCGAGAACGCCGCCGAGATCGCCATGGAGCACCATCTGGGCATGACCTGCGACCCGATCGGCGGCCTCGTCCAGATCCCCTGTATCGAGCGCAACGCCTTCGGCGCCAACAAGGCGGTGGTGGCCGCCTCCCTGGCTTTGCGCGGCGACGGCATCCACCGGGTCAGCCTGGACGAGGTCATCGAGACCATGCGCCAGACCGGCCACGACATGCAGGCGAAATACAAGGAGACCTCGCTCGGCGGCCTCGCGGTGAACGTGGCGGCGTGTTGAGCCGCCGATCCCGTCTCGGCCGTCACGGCCGTCACGGCCGTCACGGCCGGTTCTGCAGATTATCCAGACGGTGACGAGCAAAACCCATGGCCGTCCGTGCACTCTGCGAACCCTCGGGTGCCGGGGCTAGCTGGCGAGACGCTGCGCCTGACGCTTGGCCGCATCGAAGGCCTGAAGATCGAGGGCGAGATTGATGACGTGGGCGCTCTTCAGGCGTGTCGGCTCGATCGCGCTTCCGATACCGTGCTGCAGGTAGACTTCTTCCACCTCTGGCGTTCGCATCGCGCCGCCCATGGTCCAGTTGGGGAAGGAGCGGCTCTGAACATTGCGCGCATCCATGATGGTTGCGGTGGCGTGGCGCGGGTCGCGTGCAATCCGAGTATAGGTGGCACTCACCTGGGCTTGCTCACCCTCCAGAATCTGAATGAACCACGTCTTGTCGAAAATGAGGAAGCCGGTGATCCCGTCTCTGCTATTATTGCGCTGAGAAGCGGAAACGATGTCCCGCAGATTCGTAAGCATTGCGCGGTCGTTACCCTGCACGACGTTACGGCTATAATAGACGAGTTGGTGAATCATCGTAGATTTTCACTTCCGTTAAAAAGCGAAGCGTAAGAAAATGATCGTCTCTGACGCTCATGCAGCCCACCAACGCCGCACGAACGATATCGGCCTTGACCCGATTGTCTTGTTTGATCGCGAAGTTAATCAAATCCGAATACGCAACGATAAGCAGCTCTTGGAATCCTCTTCACCACTCGGGCCAGCGACAGCCGGAGGTCTTTACGCGACGTGCCGGATGCCGGGGATGAGCGGTCGGTCGTCCTTCCACAACGGTCCCGGCTGAGCCTTCGGTTCGGCATGAACGGCACGATGACCGCTCACCGTCCAGCCGAGAGCCCGATCACGGGATTCAGAGCCTATGCCTGGGTCCGGATCGCGCCCGAGGTACCCGAAATCGACTCCTGGGAGAGGAGACGCACGCCGCCTTCATCGCCGTCCGCGATCCTTCCCCTCCGCCGCCCGGCGCAGAGCCTCGGCGAACGCGCCGTCGGGGGCCGGGCCGCGTGGCGC
>NZ_VRVC01000264.1:0-1459 GCF_008040005.1 Methylobacterium sp. WL19 | reverse complement strand
GCGGAAGCCGTCCCCGTCACCGCCCCGCCTCCCCTCGCGCCGGTGGTGCGGGGGCTGTCGCCGTTGAACCGGCGGCGGCTCTCGAATTTCCGGCGCAACCGGCTCGGCTTCTGGTCCTTCGTGATCTTCGTCGGCCTGTTCGGCTTGAGCCTGTTCGCCGAGTTCATCGCCAACGACCGGCCCCTGGTGGTGTCCTACAAGGGCGAGATCCTGTTTCCCGTCCTCATCGACTACCCGGACGAGAAGTTCGGCGGGTTCTATGCGCGGCCGAACTACCGCTCTGCGGAGACGCGGAAAGAGATCGCCGAGAACGGCTGGGCGGTCTGGCCGCCGATTCCGTATTCCTACGACACGATCATTGACGGGCTGCCGACGCCCTCGCCCTCGCCGCCCACCTGGATGCTCACCGACGAGCAGTGCCAGGCCGCGGCCAAGCAGGATGGCGCCGAGACCACGGGCCGGGAGGGGTGCAAGGGCCTGGAGATGCACTGGCTCGGCACCGACAACACCACCCGCGACGTGCTGGCGCGCGTCATCTACGGCTTTCGCATCTCGGTGCTGTTCGGGCTCATCCTGGCCCTGGTCTCCTCGGTGATCGGCGTCATCGCCGGCGCGGTGCAGGGCTATTTCGGCGGCTGGGTCGATCTCGCCCTGCAGCGCTTCATCGAGGTCTGGAGCGGCATCCCGACCCTCTACCTCATCATCATCATCTCGGCCTTCATCGCGCCGGGCTTCTTCGTGCTGCTCGGCATCCTGCTGCTGTTCTCCTGGGTGGCCCTGGTCGGCGTGGTGCGGGCCGAGTTCCTGCGGGCGCGCAACTTCGAATATGTCCGCGCCGCCCGCGCGCTCGGCCTCTCCAACATCCGCATCATGAGCCGGCACCTCCTGCCCAACGCCATGGTGGCGACGCTGACCTTCATGCCGTTCATCCTCAACGGCTCGATCGGCACGCTGACCTCCCTCGACTTCCTCGGCTTCGGCCTGCCCCCCGGCTCGGCCTCGCTGGGCGAGCTGCTGGCGCAGGGCAAGGACAACATCCAGGCCCCCTGGCTCGGGCTGACCGGCTTCTTCGTGGTGGCGGTGATGCTGAGCCTGCTCATCTTCGCCGGCGAGGCCGTGCGCGACGCCTTCGACCCCCGCAAGACGTTCAAGTAAAAACCACGTCCCAGTAAAAACCGCCTGGCGCCTGAGACCCGCCGAGGTGGGTCTCAGGTTTTAATCCCCCCGCGCGCCTCCACCGCAGGTTCCGATGGAATCCGATCGGAGCGTCATGCGTTGTCCGGGGCGGCATCCTCGATCCGGCCGCGAGATTTAACCCTCATGGATCCGGAGATCCGATGTCCGACGCCTCGCATACGACGCCGTCCCGCCGCCTCTTCATGGCCGGCAGCCTCGCCGGAATCGGCGGTGTGCTGGCCTCCGAGCGCGCCGCCGCGCAGGCGATCCCCGCCACCCCCAC
>NZ_VRVC01000263.1:0-1461 GCF_008040005.1 Methylobacterium sp. WL19 | reverse complement strand
GGTGACGCCCTCGTTGCCCTTCCCGCCCTGGATGCGGTCAGCGCCCGATGTGCCGACGATCAAGACACCGATGACCGACGTGTCACTCTCGGCAACGCTCTGCGAAAAAATCTTCGTGCCCGCCTCGACGCTCGACATGTCGAGCACCGCGCCGTCGCGCACATAGACCTTTTCAATGTTCTGGAACGTGGTGGTGCTCAGTTCGACGGGGCTGCCGGCATCGACGAACAGAAGGTCCGTGTCCGCCCCTCCATCCACCTTCGATGGCGAGGCGCTGATGACGAGCCGGTCGTCGCCACCCCGACCGAACAATTCGTCAGGACCGCCATTGCCGTTCAGCGTGTTGGCGTCTTCGGTTCCACTGAGGACATCTTCGGACGTACTGCCGATCAGATTCTCGAACGAACTATAAGTATCGCCTTCCGCATCGCCGCCGAAGCCGACGTCAAACAGGAGATCGACCGTTACACCCGCGCTGGATTGCTGATAGCTCAACGTGTCGTTGCCGGCGCCTCCGAACATGGAGTCGCTGCTGGCGCCCCCTTCGATGACATTGTCCCCGGTATCTCCGACGAGAATGTCGCTCCAGGCGCTGCCGAGCAAATTTTCGAACAACTGAATGTTATCTCCCGAAGCATCGCCATTGGAAGCGGTGTTCGTCGAGAGATCGATCTTTACGGCGTCGAAGGAATGTTGATAGCTCAGCGTGTCGCGGCCATCCCCCCCAGACAGGACGTCGCCAAAGCCGCCGCCTTCGATGACGTTGTTCTTGGTGTCTCCAATTATAGTATCGGTGTAATCGCTGCCACGGATATTCGAGATATTGGAAAAAGTTTCCGAAAGGATTCTATTTGAGTGATCCGTGCCGATGTTGCTGGCCATGTTTACGATGACACCGTAAAAATTACCCTCGCTGTCGGCTTCGTACTCCTGGAAATGCTCATAACTCAGGGTATTCTTCCCGGTGCCTCCATCGATGTTGTTCGAGCCGAGGCCGCCCTCCAGCGTATCGTTGCCGCCGCCACCGTTCAGGACGTCATTGCCCGCCCCCGTGAGAATCACATCCCCATAATCGCCCCCGGTGATCCTCGCCGTATAGGCAAAGTCGCTGGTGTCGCCGAAAATGCCGATTCGGGGCGTGGTATATCCAACTTCACCAAAGACGGTTTCTAATCCCGGCCCGGAAAAGGCATAGACTAGAGAATTACCGAAGCCTTCATATCCGGCGATGGCCGTGCCGGGGCCGAAATCGATTGCACGAACGCCGGCGGCCATCTGGGAACTGAATATGAAGTCCGAGTTGTCCGATTTATAATCACCCTCATAGGTAAATTTAAAAAACGCCACGTCCAGCCCCTCTGCAACGAATCATATTGCGATTAAACAAGCTTAGACTGATAGCAATAGTTTAAAAAATATTTAAAATACTCGTTTATACGTCTACATCGTAAGTTAGCCATC
>NZ_VRVC01000262.1:0-1461 GCF_008040005.1 Methylobacterium sp. WL19 | reverse complement strand
GTGGGGGGAAGCGCGTGCGTGTTCAGGGTGTCCACCGGTAGAGCCAGGTTTCGGTGACGGGGGCCTCCCCACGCTTGAGCACGAGGCGCAGTTCGCAGGTCTTCTCGCCGCCCGTGTCGAGCTCGAAGGAGACCCGCACCGTCTTGCGGTCGGGATAGCGGTACAGGGTCGGAGCCGCCACCGTGCCGGGCGAGGTCAGCAGAATCGGCTGCAGGTCGGGATCGGCGAACAGGATGTCGCCGGTGAAATCCACCAGGAAGAGGCGGCGGTTGCTCCCCGTCGCCTTGCCGCTGCGGGTGCCGGAGACGAGCGCCACCGGGGGCGCCTCGGGAGGCTGCCAGCACCAATGCTGGCGATAGCCGAACGCGTACTCGGTGCCCGCCGCCAGGGACGCCTTCGGCCGCCAATAGGCCAGGATGTTCTCGTTGAACTCGGAATCGCTCGGGATCTCGAGGAGCGTCACGGCCCCCGGCCCCCAGGCGCCGAAGGGCTCGAGCCAGAGCGAAGGGCGCCACTCCCAATGCTGCACGTCGTCCTCGAAATCGGCGTAGCTGCGCGCCCGCTGCATCAGGCCGAAGCCTTTCGGGTTGTCGTCGACGAAGGACGAGACCTGCAGCGTCTCCGGGTTGCGCGCGGGACGCCAGATCGCCTCGTTGGCACCGGTGCGGATCTGCAGGCCGGTGGAGGCATAGGCGCCTGCCCGGGCGTCGTCGGCGCCGCGCCGGTCGTAGGGGCCGAAGAAGTAGCTCGTGGTCATGCCGCCGAGACCGAGATGGTCGATGGCCGCGCGCGCAAACACCGTGCCCTCGACATCACAGAGCGAGGCGCCACCCGGCCGCAGGCTCATCCTCAGGGCGGCGGTGGCCGAGGGGGAATCGACGAGGCAGTGCAGCACCAGCGGGCCGCCGGGACCGGGACGCTCGACCCAGATGGCGCGCAGTTCCGGAAACTCCTCGCCGCGTGAATCGGCCGGGCGCAGGGTGAGGGCGCGCGCGGTGACACCGAAGCCCTGGCCGGTGGCGACGAGGCGGAAGAACGAGGCCCCCTGGAACGTAGCGAAATCGGTGAGTTCGCCGCCATCGAACCGGGCGCGGATGCGCAGGCCCGAATAGCCGGGATCGTCCTTGAACTCGGGCAGGGCGATGCCCTCCGCCTCGAAGCGGGCGCGGTCGTAGGCGAGCGGCCGCACCGTGCCGTCCTCCACCAGGGCCAGGGCCACGCGGCCGGTGAAGACCGAGCCGCGATGCAGGGGTTCGAGGGTGAAGCCGAAGGCCTCGTTCGCCCAGATCGCGCTGCCGGGCACGGTCCGGATGGCATTGTACTGCTCGCGGTTGAGCCCGGTCAGGGCGCCGGGCAGGTCGTCGGTGCGGGGGGCGGCGTAGGGGCGCTTGGCCAGCGCGCGGGCCAGATCGGGCACCGTATGGCCGAGGAACGGCGCGCCCTCGGCGGGGAGGGCGGGGG
>NZ_VRVC01000261.1:0-1470 GCF_008040005.1 Methylobacterium sp. WL19 | reverse complement strand
CCCCCCCCCCCCCCCCCCCCCCTTTTTTTTTTTTCTAGCTTAAGCCGGATTAGCAGATGCAGCGTAGTCTGGTGGGCTCGGTGTTGTGTATAATAGACAGCTTGGCACCGGCGCCGGCGCCAAGCACCGACGAGATGATGGCGCTCTTCAAGAGCGCGACCACCGACGCCGCCGCCGAGGGGAAGCTTCGCGCCCTGGCGGAGAGCGGCGTATCGGTGGCGCAGTATCTCTATGCACTCCTCCTGTCCCCGGCCAACACCAACAAGCAGCGGATCACCGCACCCGACGCCGCCCTGGCGAGCCGGTATCTCGAACGCCTCGTGGCGGAGCGGTCCTTCGCGCCAGCGGCCGCGGCGGCGGCCTTCCTCTACGATGTCGGCGGCGCCAATTTCCCCCGCGCCCCCGGGAAGGCGGCGGACATGACGATCCGCGCCCTGGAATTGAAGTCCACCGACATCATTCAGAACCTCAGCGAGGACAAGTGGGGCGCCGGCTTCTGGGCCGCCCTGCAGCAGCGCCTGGCCGACCGGAATCTCTATCAGGGCCGCATCGTCGACCAGCGCAACGACCGGACCATCCAGGCGGCGCGCCGCCTCCTCGGCAACCCTTAGGAGATGCGCGTGGCGGCTGATCGCGAACCGAACATTCCCGACTCGCCTTGCCGGCGGGTCGGCCGTTGCCTCGCCCTCCTGGCGGGCATTCTCATGCTGACCCTCGTCCAACCCGGCCGCGCCGAAGCGCAGATCAAGGTCCGCAAGGCCGATTGCTACGTCGAGGCCGATGGCAGGATCGCCATCAACGGCGTCTGCGAGTTCCTGACCGACGCGCGCAGCTACGGGACGGGCGGGTTCCGCCTCGCCACTTACGAGAACGGCTACCTCCGCTACGGGGTGGTGGTGGCGGTGACGAGCCCCGGAAGCGGCACGGCGACATGGAACGAGACGCCCGGCGACAAGCCGGACGAGGGCCCCTCCGAAGCCGTCACCTCCGGCGGGGCCTGCTGGACGGGACCACGCACCCGGACCTGCGCCTGGAAGATCGGCGAGGGCCGTCCCGGTTTCGCCGGGGGCGGCGTCGCGCCGGCACCCGGGATCGGAGCGCCCCGCACCGCCGATTGTCTCATCGAGGTCAGGGGCGCGGCCCGGATCGACGGCCCCTGCCAGTTCCGGGTGGATGCCGGACAGGACGGGGCGGGCGGATTCGAGGTCCGGTCCTATGCAAGGGGAGGGCTGGACTTCATCGCGCGGCTCACCCGCGATCCACGGGACCCGCAGAAGGCCACCGCCTCGTGGAATGAGCGCCCCGGCGCACCGCAGGCGACGGCTCCCCTCGGCACCCTGGCGCCCAAGGGGCCGTGCTGGGAGGGTGCGGAGGCGCGTCTCTGTGTCTGGCAGGCCGGACAGCCTCGCGACGCGTCGGACCGGCCCGGTACCGATCCGGGCCGCGCCCCGCCCGCCGAAACGCCGCCGG
>NZ_VRVC01000260.1:0-1524 GCF_008040005.1 Methylobacterium sp. WL19 | reverse complement strand
GGGGCGGCCCCAGGCGAACGCCGCCGCGCCGTCCTCCGCCAATGCCGCCCCCGCCGGGAAGGCGTTTCCCGACGACGGAGGCGCCGGCCCGGACGGCGAGGCCCACGACACGGTCCGGGCCTCGCGTCTTCCGGTTTCGTCGCTCATGCGCCCGGCACTGACCCAGGGGGCGCCGCAATTGAAATCCGCCCGCGGCGACGGGGCGCCATCGGGGAAAAAGCTCAGTAATCCGAAGTAGTGCTTCTCTTGAGGGGATTAACGCCGCATCTTTTATTTGAAAGGTCGAGGAAACGAGTTCGGCCCGTCATGCGGGTCCGGGTTCGTCTCAATAATCCCTTTCAGGAATGACGGCCGGTACGATTTCTATCCGGATCGTCGGCTTCTATTCGATCATTGCCTCAATGATTCGTCGAAATTCATGTCTTTGTTTGCCGGAACGAGCATTTTGTCTCAAATTTGAAAATTCGAAACCTCGTTTCTTGTTTCAAGTCGTCGATCCCCCTGACGTACAGCGGTGCCGGAGCCTGTCGAGATGGAATTCATCGGGAACCGTCCTCGGGACGATACGGTCGCCCATCACGCCGAGGACGATGCGAGACCCACCGCCTGCTTCATCGGCGACGGGACGCTGCTGATCCGATGCGCGGAGCTTTTTCTCGCCGCAGGGCATGCGATCTCCGCCGTGGTCACGCGAGATCCCCGCGCCGCCGACTGGGCGCGCCGTGTTGGACTCACCCTCATCGACAAGGACGCGTACCTGAAAGCGGGCCAGGGCCACGTGCCGGTCGATTTCCTGTTCAGCGTCGGCAACCTCGACGTGATCCCGCCCGCCATCCTCGCCCGCGTCCGGCGCCGGGCGATCAACTTTCACGATGGCCCCCTGCCGAGGCATGCCGGCCTCCATGCCACGACCTGGGCGATCCTCGCCGGGGAGACCTCGCACGGCGTGACCTGGCATCAGATCGACGAGACCATCGATACCGGTGCCATCCTGGCGCAGGAGCATTTCGACATCCTGCCCGGCGACACCGTCTTCAGCCTCAACGGCCGCTGCTACGAAGCCGGCGCCTCGAGCTTTTCCGCCCTCCTCGACGGGCTCGTCTCGGGCCGCGTGGAAGCGAGGCCGCAGCGGGGCGAGCGCCTCTACCATGGCCGGCTCAAGCGCCCGGATCGCGCCGCGACCCTGGATTTCCGCCAGCCCGCCGCGACAATCGCGGCCCTCGTCCGCGCCCTCGATTTCGGCCCGGTGCCCAATCCGCTGGCGCGCCCGAAGATCTTCACCGGGCAGGATCTCGTTCTCGTCCGGGGCGCGGAGATCGGTGCCGCCTCCGGTCATCTCCGTCCCGGCACGATCATGCGGGTGGGGCCCGATCTCGTGTCCGTCGCGACGGCGGATCGCGAGATCGTCCTTTCCGGCCTCACGACCCTGCGCGGCGAGCCGGCCGGCTCCCTGTTCAGCCCCGGCACGGTCCTGCCCGAGATCGAAGGCCCGCGCGCCGAGGCGATCGCCGCCGCTCAGCGCCC
>NZ_VRVC01000259.1:0-1548 GCF_008040005.1 Methylobacterium sp. WL19 | reverse complement strand
GAGCAGGCGGCCTCGGCCCGCGAGGCCCGCGACCGGCACATCGTCGACCGGGCCAACCGGGAGGAGGAACATCGCGGCCTCGATGTCGAGGGCGCCGAGGCGGGCCATGCCCATCTCCGAACCCTCATGGAGCGTCTGGCGGCCGTCTCCGACCTGGCGCGACGCCATGACCGGGCCGGGGCCGAACTGGCCCGTGCACGCGCGGGCCAGGCCGATGCCGGTGCGCTCCGCGAGGCGACCGAGGCGCTGCGCATTGAGGCGGAAACCGCACGAGGCCAGGCAACACGTGCCCGGATGGAGATCGCGGCGATGGCGGACCTCGCCGAGCGCGGAGCATCGGCCGAGGCCGCGGCCCTGCGCAGCGTCCTCGTCGACGGCCGCCCCTGCCCGGTCTGCGGCTCGACGAGCCATCCCGTCGACGATGGCCACGGCGGCGACGCGTTGACCCGGCTGGCCGAGACCATGCGCGGCCGGCGATCCGAGATCGACGCCGAACTGGCCCGCGCCGATGCCGCCTTCGCCGAAGCCGTAGCCGCGCGGTCGGACGCGTCCGCAAGGTTCGACGCCGCCGCACGGGATGGGGCGCAGGCAGGCTCGACCCTCACGGATTGTGCCGAGGCCTACGCCGGACACCTGCCCGGCCTCGCGTCGGCCTGCCTTTCGGCCGGGGTGCAGGAGCCACCACACACGCTGAGGCCGGGATCCGTCGATCGGCTCGGATCGATCGCCGAGGCCGCCGGAGCCGTGCGTGCCTCGCTTGCCGCGAGGCTCGAAAGGGCACGTGCCCTGTCCGGCGAGATCCGCGTCGCGGAGAAGGCCATCGCGGTCGCCGACGGCGTGATCGCCGCCGCGGATCGGCTGATCATGGCGGAGGCCGCCCCGCGCCAGGACGCGGCCCTCGCCGCCGAACGCGCCCGGACCCAGGCCACGGCGTCGACCGACCGGATCGCCTCCATCGTCCGCAAGCTCGGCCCGATCCTCGCCCCGGCGGGCCTCGACGAGGCGCAGCTTGCCTGCGACCCCGATGGCACGGCCCGTCGCATCGCCGGGCTCGGGACCGCCTACCGCGAGGCGCGGGAGAACCATCACGGCATCGTCTCGGCATTGAACGACCTCGTGCCGCGCAGGGCCGTGGCGACCGAGGCCGAGGCCACCGCCGCAATCCTTCGCGAAACGGCGGTGCGATCCGCCGATGACCGGGCGACGGCGCTCGTGGACGTGCGGCGGGATCGTGCCGGGCTTCTCGGTGGCGAACCGACCGACGGCCACCGCGATCGCGTCACGGCCGACCGCGACACGGCCCGCGAGAACCACCGCATGGCGCTTGAGGCGGCCGGCATCGCCGCCGCGCTCCATGCGACGGCCAACGGCGCCGCGGAGCATGCGGATGCACAACGCCGACGCGCCCGAAACGTCATGGGAGAGGCGCAGGGGCGGTTCCTGGCGTCGTGCGGCACCCGTGGCCCCGATGCCGTGCTTGCCCTCCTGGCGGTGCCCCTGGAGGCCGTCACGGCCCTGCGCGAGGCGCGGGACCGGCTGCTGCGGGCG
>NZ_VRVC01000258.1:0-1621 GCF_008040005.1 Methylobacterium sp. WL19 | reverse complement strand
GCGCCGGACGGAGGCCGTCGCCCGCGCCTGCCGCCTCATCGACGAATCCGAGACGGTGCCGGGCCTCGGCGCCCTGGCGGAGGCGGCCGGCCTCAGCCCGTTCCATTTCCACCGGGTGTTCAAGGCGGTCACCGGCGTGACGCCGAAGGCCTATGCGGCGGCGCGGCGCGCGGATTTCCTCGCCTCGGGCTTGAGCCGGGCCGAATCGGTGACGCAGGCGATCTACGAGGCCGGCTACGCCTCGCCGAGCCGCTTCTATGCGGACGCGACGGACCGCCTCGGCATGGCCCCGAACGTCTACCGCCTTGGCGGCAAAGGGGTCGCGATCCGGTTCGGCATCGGCCAATGCGTCCTCGGCGCCATCCTGGTAGCGGCGACAGCCAAGGGACTCTGCGCCATCCTGCTCGGGGACGATCCCGACATCCTCGTCCGCGACCTCCAGGACCGATTCCCGAAGGCCGAACTCTCCGGCGGCGACCCGGCCTTCGATGCGTGGATGGCGCAGGTGGTGGGGTTCGTGGCCCGCCCCTCGGGCGGTCTCGACCTGCCGCTCGATATCGGCGGCACCGCCTTCCAGCAGCGGGTCTGGGACGCCCTGCGCAAGATCCCCATCGGCACCACCGCCACCTATGCGGAGATCGCCCGCGCCATCGGCGCGCCGGCGGCGACCCGTGCCGTGGCGCGGGCCTGCGGCGCCAACCCCATCGCCGTGGCGATACCCTGCCACCGGGTGGTCCGGTCTGACGGGTCGCTCTCCGGCTACCGCTGGGGCGTCGCGCGCAAGCGCGACCTCCTCACACGTGAGGGCGCCGCCCCCTGACCGCGACATTCGCGCACCGATACCGATGACCGCGCTACCCCATCCGGAGGATGTGGCGCGGTCCGTCCCATGGCATGACCGTTCCCGGAGAGGGAGAATGCCGTGACGAGCGCCGCGACGCCGGATTTCTACTGGCTGGGTTTCGAAGCCTACGGGCGTGGCGAGACCATCGACCGCGCCCCGGGCGGCGAGGAATCCGCCGAGCGGCTGGATTGGATCGACGGCTGGGAGTTCGGCAAGTTCGCCTCCGCCGCCGACCCCGATCCCGACGATCTCGACGCCGCCGAGCCACCCCTGCTTGCCGCAGCGCATCCGTCGACGCCGCAGGATCGTTTGTTTTGTCGAACGATTTCGGCGGAACGCGCGCGCGGCAGATGACGGCCGGAGCGGGACAATACAGGCCTTCTCCCCTTGTCCATCAGCCTCGGGGAAACGATTTCCGGCCGAGGGAGTAGCGGCAGTAAGAGCCTTCTCCGATCAGTCGTTCTTAAAAAAGAACGTTCTCGTTGACAGGACAGGGTTTCGGCGGGACCATCCCGGCACTCGGCCAGGGCCATCGAGCGGGTCTGTCCCGTGCGCCCGGCCCTCCGATCCGTCCGAAGAATCCTGTCTCCCCCATGATCCTTTCCCCGCCTCTGCGCGACACCGCCGAAGGGCTCGCCCGGCTTTTTGCCGAACGGGCCGAGGGGCACGACCGCGCCGGCCGATTCGCGCATGACAACATCGCCGACCTCCGGAATGCCGGCCTGCCGGGATTGATCGTGCCGCGCCGGCTCGGCGGCGGCGGCGCGGTCGTGCCCC